>NZ_LEKE01000027.1:0-34868 GCF_001029585.1 Rhodococcus sp. ARP2
GAGCCGACCACGACGACTGAGCCGACCACGACGACTGAGCCGACCACGACGACTGAGCCGACCACGACGACTGAGCCCACGACAACTGAGGCCTCGACCAACCCTTCGGCGTCGCAACGTCCGAGCAGCAGCGCTTCCCCTGCGACCAACGCAACTTCGCAGACTGAGAGTTCATCTAGCGAAGCAGCCTCCGAGACGACGCAGTCCCCTTCCGAGTCGCAGTCGAGTTCCGAGCCATCCTCGGAGGCCGCGGTTCCGCCGGCTGGACCGTCTGATCCGCAGGGGCCGTCAGCGGGCGGCGGAGCACCTGCACCCTCTGCCGGTGGACCGGCGAACGCTGCGCCGGGCGCAGTCGCAGCACCGTCCGCGCCCGAGGTTCTGGCCGCACCGGCACCCGTAGCTCCCCAGGTACCGTCGAACGCTCCGAACGTCGCGAGTCCCAGTGAGAACCCGCAGGCATTCCCGACGGCGTTCACTCAAGGCCTTCCGCCGATTCTCAACGCTGCCGCCGTCGCAGGCGGTGTGGGCGGAATGGCAGTCGTAGCGGCGGGTGCGGGAGCAATGACTTTTCGCGGAGCATCGTTGCAGAAGGCACGTTTGGCTGCCGCACGTGCCGAATTCCTGGCACCCGGATCACAGGGAGGTGCGTGAGTCGTGCCGGACAGACGTTCACATCGCCGCGTTCTGGCCGCGGTGGATGCCGTATGTGACGCAGCAGCGTCGTCGGAGGCTGTGTCACTGCTTACGGTGGTACAGACAGTCGCCCGCGAGCGTGGGCGCCCGATCGAGATCGATCTGGAAACCCCGCTCGCCACCGGAGTGTGCGGTCAGCGCCGGGCCTACGACGACCACGACGTCATCGTTTTGGCTCCCGGACTACCCAATGTCGAGCGGACTCTGGCACATGAGTTGGGGCACATAGTGTTTCGTCACGAAGGTGCCGAGATCGCCGAGGCGACGCTCGAGGTCAGTGACGATTTGATTGCATACATGTTGAGTCAACGTTCTCTGCGGCGCAACGAACCCGTGCCGATGGATGACATCGCGGAGTGGGAAGCCGAGACGTTCGCGTCGATGTTGATCATGCGTCTGCGAACGATGAGTGGCCGTGGGACACCGCTGTCGGTATTGCGGTATGACGAGGCGATCGGATGATCTTTTGGGCTGTGGCCCTTCTCGTCTGGGTTGCAGCCGGCGCGAGACTGGGTCGAGTTGTCGCGCGCACCGCGACGCCGTTGCGAATGTCGATGGTCTTCGCAGGCTTCTCGGTCGCGTTGTCGTCGACGGTCATGGTGCCGGCGGTGTGGGACATCGTCGATCGAATTGCGCCGGAGCAACATGCCGCAGCGATGATCGTCATCGTCTTGTGGACCGCGTTGTCCGCGGCCAGCGCGGTCGGCGCCGTGTCGGCCTGGCCGGTGATGTCGCGTCCAGCCATGCGCGGTCTCGCCACGGTGCTGTACTCGGTGGGGCTGCTGGTGGCGATCGCGGTTTTCTTCGGATACCCAGCGCCGGCTCTGATCTTTATCATCGTCGCTCTGTCCCTTGTCATTTCGACGGGGTTACGGCACGTCGCGTGGGCGCCGTTGGGGCGCGGAATCGCATTGATCGTGACAGGTTCGTCGGTCTTGTTTGTCGTGGTCGTCGTGATGCTGGTCGAATCGATCGGTGGCACCAGCGCACTCGAATCGGATATCTGGACGGGCGCAGGGGTGTGGTTCATCGCTGCCTCGAGTGTTCTGATAGCGCTGGGCATCACGTGGGTGCTTCTCGAGACGTGGTTGCGCGCACGACGAGACTTGTATCGCCTACGGCGGATGCATGCGCTTCTGGTGAAGCGATTCCCCGAGGTTGTCGACGCGGACAGCGCCGGAAGTACGTCAGTACTCCGGGCATCGGACATGATCGCCCAGATCATGGATGCGATGTACATACAGTCCGGCGCCGGGATGTTCGACGTCGGTGGTCAGGAACCGCCCCGGGCAGTTACCGCCCATGCAGGAATACTTGCGGGGTGGATCGCGGATCCATTGGCCTCGGATGTGTTGGACACCAGATGGATTGCGCCACCGGAGAAGATGTCGGCGCGCCGATGGGTGTTGTTGTTGGCGAAGGAACTCGATGAAACGACAAAAGTAGGTCGACGTTCGTAGTCGACCTACTCCATGTCAATTCAGTGCTTCAGCACATTTGCATCAGCGTGACGCGTCGGGCGGAACCTCTGGCAAACCCTCACTCGCGCGGAGCTTTTCAGCCATCGTGGTGAGCAGATTCTGCGATTCTTCCGACAGGTCGAATGCGCGGCTCGAGAGGCGGCGAAGGCCGTAACCTTGGAGCTGCGAGAGCAGTTCGAGGTCGTGATCGATCTTGGCAGCGTAGATGTCGTTGAAGAAGTAGTCGGGCTTCACCTTGAAGAACCGGGCGAACGCAGCGACTGTCTCGTCCGAGGGGTTGGTGCGCTGTCCCGAGCGGAGCTGCGAGATGTACGGCTTGGAGATCTGATGGCCGTCTTCGATGAGCGCTGCCGCAACCTCGGCGTTGGTGTGGGGTTTGCGCCCCGGAGGATGAACACTGTCGAACAGTTTGTTCAATCGTTCTGCAAAGTCAGCCATTGTGAACCGCCCCGTAATCCTCTCTAGCTAGCAATTGTCCGTTCAGTGAATCCTACGGTATCACGCGGATAACCGATCGGTAGCTCACCGTAGTCTGTTTAGTGGACCAGTTGTCAAATGTGTCCGAGATTCGTTTCGTTCGGCCATTGAGTGCTCAGCTATGTCTCAGCGCACATTGAGTATCGGCCGCACGAAGATTGTGCAGCTACGGTCGCGCTATTCGAACCTTCCATTACTTGGTTAATGTGCCCAGTATCAAACCTTTTACCCGTTTTGGCGATATTAGCTAAGCGTTAGCCTGGTTTTTCATATGTGTTCCGAAAGGAAAACCGCAGTTCAGTGACGGTGTGGAGTGATGCGGTTGCAATTATGGCGACTGTTCGCGATGTTGCTCGAATCACTTCGGGGTTGAACCTTGAACGGTTTGCCGGAATGCAATCTGCGCTAGCTAAACCCGCTGCGTAGGTGCAGAATTGTGATATGAAACACACGATGAGCGATGACGAACTGCGCCGCGCGATCCGTGAAATCCAGGATCGAGCCCACGACGCACGCAAGCGTGGGGACGATGTAGCGGCGGAAGAACTCGACCGTACGGTCAGGGGCTATCAAGAGCAGATGGCTCAGCGTCTGTAGCTGTCGGTGGGTTCGGCGGCTGCCGCCGAGGTCGTGGGTTCTGGCATGCTCACGGCCGCAATGCGTGTTTCGGGGCGGCCGCACAACGCGTGCGTAGACTTTCCCGCATGTCCACAGTACGAGTGCGGGGGAGTGTCGATCCATGTCAGTAAGGTCGCTTGAGGGTAAGAAATGCCTGATCACCGGCGCTGGTAGTGGGATAGGACGCGCAACTGCACTGCGGGCATCCGAGGCCGGAGCTGAATTGTTTCTCACTGATATCAACGACCGTGGATTGCAAGAGACTGCCGCAATGGTTGGTGCCGGAGGCGGCACGGTCAGTTTGGCCAAGGCACTCGATATCTCGGATTACGACGAGGTCGTGAAATTCGGTACCGAGATTCACACTCAATTCTCTCCGATGGATGTCGTCATGAATATCGCCGGCATTTCAGCGTGGGGAACTATCGAGAACCTCGAGCATCGGCACTGGAAGTCGATGGTTGACGTCAACCTGATGGGACCGATCCATGTCATGGAGACGTTCGTTCCGCCCATGATCCGCGCCGGCAAGGGTGGGCACCTGGTCAATGTTTCTTCGGCCGCTGGGCTCTTGGCACTGCCGTGGCATGCCGCTTACAGTGCGAGCAAGTTCGGCCTTCGCGGGGTCTCCGAGGTGCTGCGATTCGATCTGAAGCGGCACGGAATCGGCGTCAGTCTGGTTGTGCCTGGTGGGGTGAAGACGCCTTTGGTGGGAACCGTGGAGATCGCGGGTATCGACCGGGATGACCCGCGGGTCAAAAAGCTCACGCACCGGTTCGAGAAGCGCGCGGTCTCCCCGGAGAAGGTGGCCTCGTGCATTCTGCGGGGAATCGAGAAGAACACGTACCTCGTGTATACGTCCAATGACATTCGATTCGGATACTGGTGGGCCCGCAAATTCGCCCCGCCTTACGAGTTCGTGATGCAAAAAGCGAACGACCAGTTCAGTAAATTGCTCAAGCGATGAGCATTAACTCCGACGGGACTTTTATCTAGTCGAATAGGGACCAAAGTCATGCCGAAGAGTTTTCACTTCGATATCGAATTCAAATATCCGATCGACGACGTGCATCGAACTTTGACAGACCCGAGTTATTGGAAAGTCCGACTCGGAGACCTTTATGCCACCTCGGACATCGAAGCTGGAGACGGATCGATCGAAGTATCCGTGTCCGAGGAAATCGACTCCGCCTCCCTCCCGACCCTGGTCGCCAAGGTTGCGCCGAGTCGACTGGGTCTGACACGGGTCGACCACTGGGGGCCTCTGTCTGACGGGAAGGCCGCAGGGTCGGTCACCGGGATCGCGCACGGACTGCCGATACGAATCGAGACGACGCTGGGCCTCACCGCCGCCGAGTCCTGCACGCGACTGGTCGTCGACGGGACGGCCGAAGTGAAGATGCCGATTATCGGCGGCCAGATCGAGAAGTTGCTGAAGAAGACCGTCGAGGACTTGCTGGGGCGCGATCGGGACGCTGTCGAGTCATTTCTCGCCTGAGTCGGCGCCGAAATCCACCTCCAGAACGCGTGCACCTGGGCCGGCGGCAGCGAGTTGATCGTGAGGGTTTGCGAGGGCGCATCCCTCCAGTGAGAGACACCCGCAACCTATGCAACCGGTGAGATTGTCGCGTAGTCGTTCCAGTTGCTCGATGCGGAGATCGAGGTGGCGCCGCCATCCGGTCGACAACCGTTCCCAATCTGCGCGGTTCGGGGTACGGCCTTCAGGAAGTGTGCCGAGGGCTTCCCGGATTTCCGACAGTGGAATGCCGACGCGTTGCGAGATTCGGATGAAGGCGACGCGTCGAAGCGTGTCTCGTTGGTATCGACGCTGGTTGCCGCTGGTCCGGCGACTGACGATGAGGCCTTCTCGTTCGTAGAAATGCAGGGCCGAGACGGCGACACCGCTGCGCTCGGAGAGCTGGCCGGGCGTAAGTTCCTTGGCTTTCCACGACGGCATCTCCATGGCGACTACCGGTCCGTCGCCCGGTGGAGGGTGGCGTGGAGATGATGCGTCAGCGGGGTGTCGCCGTGCGCCATCCACAAGTCGTAGGTCAGGGTGTCGCCTTGGACGCGCATGACTCGCCGGACGTCGTGAACCGGTTTTGCGTCGGGCGATGCTGCGAGCGTGAGACGGGTCAAGGCGAGAGTGCCTTCGGAGTCGACGGTGCCGCGATGGATCTCGACAAAACCGGTGGGCTGGCTGACCAGCAGTTCGAGCTCACCACCAGGTGTCGGGCGCAGGTATCCCGATTCCATGTGAAGTGGTCGGCCGTCGGGGAGCCCTCGAGTGCGCGACGAGTAGGTGACAAACGGTTTCGGAGTCGGAGCGAACTCGATCTCCTCGGAGTACTCGAAGTCGTCGATGGTGGGGAAATGTCCGGCTCCAGCGCCGACCCAGCGCCCGGTGAACCTGTCGATTCCGGCGCCGCCCAGCGCCGCCTGATCCGTGCTACTCATTGCGTGGTCCTCTCGCCTGCGTCGGATCAGACGTTACGCGGGAAGATATGGCAGCTGCTCATCCCTGCTGGGTGGGGCCTACGGGATTAGTGTTCACTCATGAACGCTTCTGGCTCCGTCCCCCTCGGTGTCGATTCCGAGGTGGGCCGATTGCGATCGGTCATTCTTCATCGTCCGGGCGACGAGTTGAAACGATTGACTCCGCGCAACAACGACGAGCTGCTGTTCGACGCGTTGCCGTGGGTGGACCGCGCGCAGGAAGAACACGATCAGTTTGCGACCGTCCTTCGTGAGCGCGGCGTCGAGGTACTGCTTTTGTCCGATCTCCTCACCGAGGCGCTCGAGGTCAGTGGCGCAGCGAGGATCCAGGGAATCGCGGCCGCCGTCGACGCACGCAAGATCGGCCACGCGCTCGGACAACACCTGGCTGCGTACCTGCGAAAGGTAGAACCGAAGGAGCTGTCGTCGATCCTTACTGCCGGAATGACGTTCGACGAGCTGCCGATCGACGCCGGCTCGACCTCGTTGGTGCGCAGGATGCATCACGGCGGTGACTTCGTGATCGACCCGCTGCCCAACTTGCTCTTCACCCGCGATTCGTCGTTCTGGGTCGGGCCACGGGTCATCATCACGTCCTTGGCGTTGTCAGCGCGAGCTCGCGAATCCTCGATCACGGATTTGGTCTACGCGCATCACCCTCGATTCAAGGGAGTGCGCCGCGCGTACGAGTCGCACACGGCTCCTGTCGAGGGAGGTGACGTGCTGCTTCTCGCGCCTGGGGTGATCGCGATCGGTGTCGGTGAACGTACGTCACCCGCCGGCGCAGAAGCATTGGCGCGTAGCGTGTTCGACGACGGTCTCGCCCACACGGTGTTGGTTGTTCCGATCGAGCAACGCCGAGCGTCGATGCATCTCGACACGGTCTGCACCATGGTCGAGGCCGACGCGGTCGTCATGTATCCGGCCATTCAGGACACATTGGCAGCGTTCACCCTTCGCAAGGAAGACGACGGGGTGAGTATTCGCGGTGCGACGCCGTTCCTCGAAGCGGCAGCCGACGCCATGGGAATCGGAAAACTTCGAGTGATCGACACCGGACTCGACACGGTCACTGCCGAGCGTGAGCAATGGGACGACGGCAACAACACGTTGGCCGTCGAACCGGGCGTCGTCGTCGCTTACGAGCGCAACGTCGAAACGAATGCCAGGCTGGAGGCCTCGGGTATCGAGGTTTTGCGAATCGCGGGTTCCGAACTGGGCTCCGGTCGCGGTGGACCTCGCTGCATGTCCTGCCCGATCGCCCGCGATCCGCTGTGAGCGGTAGACGTCAGAGAATCTCTTCCACCTTGGCTGCCGGACGCGCGAGCACCGTGCCCTTGTCAGTGACGACGAATGGGCGTTCGATCAGAATTGGGTGCTCGATCATCGCGTCGAGGATCTCGGATTCGGAAGCGTCGGCGAGTCCGAGGTCCTTGTACTGCGTTTCGCGCTTGCGAACCGCTTGACTGGGCTCGAGGCCGGCGTCGGCGATGAGTTTTTCCAGCTCGGATCGGGTAGGCGGAGTATCGAGGTACTTGACGATGGTGGGTTCGATGCCGGCTTCCCGGATGAGCCCGAGAACGGTCCGCGAGGTGTTGCACCGTTGATTGTGGAAGATGGTTGCAGATGCCATGTTCGTCATTGTGCCTCTGCGTCCGAACTCGTGGGACAAACAGGGGAACAACGGGCCGCTCCGGAGTGCTGCACCTGAAGTACCGACGTGTGAGGAGAAAACGATGACGGAACATCGAAGTGTGGACGAACGACGCGTGGTCATTGCCGGTGGGCACGGCAAGATCGCGCAGCACCTGACGTACCTGCTGGCAGGACATGGTGATCGGCCGGTAGCGCTGATCCGCAACTCCGCGCACGAGGGTGCGGTCCGCACACTCGGCGCGTTCCCCGTGGTGATCGATCTGGAATCCTCCTCGGTCGAGGAAGTTGCGAAGGTACTCGACGGTGCCGACGTCGCGGTCTTCGCCGCGGGTGCCGGACCTGGTAGTTCGATCGAGCGCAAGGACTCCGTCGACCGAGCTGCGGCGGTGCTGTTGGCCGATGCCGCCGAGAAAGCGGGAGTACGTCGGTTCATTCAGATCAGCGCCATGGGTGCTGGTGACGAAATACCGGAGAACACCGACGAGGTTTTTGCCGCCTACCTGCGGGCGAAGACGGCAGCGGAGGAAGACCTGAAGACAAGGTCTTCGCTGGATTGGACGATTCTTCGGCCAGGCCTTCTGACGGACGACGACCCGACCGGTGAAGTATTGCTTGCGCAGCCGCCCGTCGATCGAGGCTCTGTGCCTCGAGCCGATGCCGCCGCGGTCGTCGAAGCGCTCATCGATGCGCCGTCCAGCGTCGGCAAGACATTGGTTCTGACCTCCGGCCCGCATACGATCCGCGAGGCGATCGAGGGCCTGTGACCGAGAAGATACGACGAGGGTGACGATGAAGATCGCAATCGAACACGATTCCTCCACAGCTCCGTACGACCAACTGCGGCAACAGATTATCGAGCAGGTTCACGGTGGCGGATTGATCGCGGGAACCAAGATCCCGACGGTGCGAGCGTTGGCCTCGGAGCTGGGATTGGCGGCCAACACCGTCGCGAAGGCTTATCGCGCGCTCAGCGATCAGGGCGTCATCGAAACGAGGGGAAAGCAAGGGACATTCATCGCTTCGGGGGCCGATCCGGTGCAGGCGCAGGCCGAGCAGGCGGCGACCGCGTTTGCGCATAGGGTCCGCTCGCTCGGGTACTCCGACAGTGAGATCGTCGCCATGGTGGAGTCGGCATTGAGAGGTGCATGACACAATGTTTAAGTTGACGCTTCAACTTAAAGCTGTCAGTCTTGGCTCATGAATTCGTCGATTGCTCGTGACCTCGGACTCCTCATCGCCCGTGTCGGCCTCGGGATCATCTTCATCGCCCACGGCTGGCAGAAGTTCTTCACCTACAAGATCGCCGGAACGCAGGCCGCGTTTGAAGGGATGGGCGCCCCGCTCCCCAAGATTTCTGCGGTTGTGGCTGCATCCATCGAACTCGGCGGCGGAATCCTGCTCATCGCGGGTCTGTTGACCCCGCTCGTCGGCGCGCTGCTGTTCCTCGACATGGTCGGCGCGTTCTTCATCGTGCACGCGGACAAGGGTGTCTTCATCGACAACGGTGGCTACGAACTCGTCGTCGCACTCGGTGTCGGATCGCTCTTGATCGCTGTGATCGGCGCAGGACGCATCAGCATCGACGGATTGATCGGCAAGGGCAACGGTTGGGTTAAAACCCCAGCTTGATCGGGGTGAGAAGGCGGGTTCAACGGACGTTGAGCCCGCCTTCCGGCTTGCTTTTGGCCCATAAAGTGACGAACGTAGTCATCTATGGTGACGAAATCTGATCGATCCGAACAAGATTCCGGGGCCAACGAAGAGCGCCCGGAGACGGGCTTTACTCGAGTAGGCGTTCGGACCGACTACGTGGTGTTTTCCGTGGCGGCTGCCGCGGTGCTGGCTATTGTCGTGTGGGGCCTCGTAGCTCCCGACAACCTCGATTCGGTAACCGGAAGTGTTCTCGGCTGGTTGGTGACGAACATCGGCTGGCTCTTCGTACTCGCAGCTTCGGCTTTCGTGCTGTTTTCCATCTACCTCGCGGTCAGTCGATTCGGCGACATTCCGCTGGGCAAGGACGGTGAGAAGCCCGAGTTCCGAACCGTCAGCTGGATCGCGATGATGTTCAGCGCCGGCATGGGGATCGGCCTGATGTTCTTCGGTGTCGCGGAACCGCTTGCGCACTACGTGACTCCGCCTCCCGGCACCGACGGTGGCGTCGGAACTGCCATGGCCACCACCATGTTTCACTGGGGTCTTCATCCTTGGGCGATGTATGCCGTTGTGGGCCTTGCCATTGCATACGGGTCGTATCGCCGAGGACGCAAGCAACTGTTCAGTTCGGCCTTCATTCCGTTGCTCGGTCGCAAGGCCGAAGGGCCGATCGGCAAGGTCATCGACATCCTGGCGATCTTTGCCACACTTTTTGGTACCGCAGCATCTTTGGGGCTCGGCGCACTTCAGATCGGCTCCGGTTTCGAGGTAGTCGGCTGGATGGAAGAAGCCGGCGTTTTCCTGCTCGTGGCCATCGTTGCGGTGCTGACCCTGGCATTCGTCGCTTCGGCAGTTTCCGGTGTGGCCAAGGGAATTCAGTGGCTCTCCAACATCAACATGGTGCTCGCGCTGATCTTGGCGCTGTTCGTGTTCGTTCTCGGGCCGACCGTGCTGATTCTCAATCTGCTCCCGACGACCATTGGCGCATACGTTTCCGACCTCGCCCAGATGTCCGCCCGCACGGGTGCATCGTCGAATCCTGAAACGGGCGCGTGGCTTTCGTCGTGGACGATCTTCTACTGGGCATGGTGGGTGTCTTGGACGCCGTTCGTCGGCATGTTCCTGGCACGCATCAGCCGCGGCCGCACGATCCGCCAGTTCATCGTCGGCGTCATCGCCGTTCCCACGACTGTCAGCTTGCTCTGGTTCGCGATCTTCGGCGGCGCGGGCATCGGCGAGGAACGTGACGGAATCGGCTTGTCCGGCCGAGGCTCGGAAGAGGCTCAACTGTTCGGCATGCTCGACAATCTGCCGTTGGCCGGAGTGACGACTGTCCTCGTCATGCTGCTCGTGGCAGTGTTCTTCGTTTCCGGCGCAGACGCTGCGTCGATGGTGATGGGGACGCTCTCGCAGCGCGGAACGCTCGAACCGAGTCGCTGGGTTGTGGTCTTCTGGGGCATGTTGACCGGTGGCGTCGCAGCGCTTCTGCTGTGGACCGGTGGCTCCGAAGCGCTCGACGGCTTGCAGACCATGACGATCATCGCTGCGGCGCCGTTCGTGCTGGTCATGATCGGACTGTGCTTCTCGCTGTACAAGGATCTTTCGCACGACCCGATCATCATTGCGGCGAAGGAGCAGAAACGTGCTCTCCTACGCCCGAGGCGGGGACGTCGCGTCGGTAAGCCGACAGAGTAATCGTGAAGCGAAGGAGGCACCGAACCAGGTTCGGTGCCTCCTTCGTCTGTCCCACTACTTCCAGCTAGGCAGCCACAGATGGTTTTGCCACGATTCCGGCGTGATCGGCATGGCGGTGAGTATCGGCCAGAGGTAGACGAAGTTGGCCACGACCAGACCGATGTACAGACTGACCGCAAGAAGTCCGGTGGTACGACGCTCGACGGACGCGCTCGCCTTGCCCAGAACATCGCCGAGGACCAGCGCAAATCCCATGACCATGAACGGGGCGAGTGCAACTGCGTAGAAGTAGTACATCTGGCGGTCGAGCGTCGCGAACCACGGAAGGTAAGCGGCGCCGTAGCCCGTCAGGACCACGGCGTATCGCCAGTCCCTGCGCACGAACGTCTGCCAGATCGCCCACGCCAACATCGGTAGTGCCAGCCACCACATCGCCGGTGTGCCGATCAGCATCACGGCCTTGACGCAGCTGGCGGCCCCGCAACCGGTGACCTGCTCGCCGTCGGCGTAGTAGTAGAGCATCGGTCGTAGCCCCATCGGCCACGTCCACGGTTTCGACTCCCACGGGTGGTGGTTTCCGGCGGAGTTGGTCAGACCGGCATGGAACTGGAGAACGTTTCCGCTGTAGTACCAGAGTGAACGCAGTGCGGAGGGAATGAAGCTCCACGTGCCGCCCTCACCGATCTCGTTACCGACGGCGTGACGGTCCACGCCGGTCTCGCTGGTGAACCAGGCCCAGTAGCTCGCGAGGTACACACCGAGCGGAATGACCACCAGCGCATACAGAGCCGGACCGATGTCGCGAACTGCGGTGCCGACCCAGGGGTGCTGCACGCGGTAGGCGCGGCGCGCTGACAGGTCGAAGGCAACACTGAGCAATCCGAAGAACAGAATGAAGTACATGCCGGACCACTTGGTTCCGCATGCCAGACCGAGCAGGATGCCGGCGCCGAACCTCCACCACCGGAAACCCAGCCGTGGACCCCAGGCGGAATCGCCGATTCGACCTTCCTCGTACACCTTCGCCATTCGTTCGCGGACTTGGTCGCGATCAACCACCAGACATCCGAGGGCGGTGAGGACGAAGAAGGCCAGGAAGATGTCGAGCATCCCCAGGCGTGAGGAGACGAAGGTGACGCCGTCCACGATGAGCAGGATTCCGGCAATCGCCCCGATCAGCGTGGACCGCGTCATGCGGCGGACGATCCGGATGATCAGCAGGACCATCAGCGTTCCGACCAGGGCTGACGAGAATCGCCACCCCCAACCGTTGTAACCGAAGAGTGCTTCGCCGATCGCGATCATCTGCTTACCGATCGGCGGGTGCACCACCAATCCGTAACCGGGATTGTCTTCGATGCCACCGCCGGTCAGAACTTGCCAGCCCTGCGGAACGTAGTGCTTCTCGTCGAATACAGGTGTGCCGGCGTCGGTCGGGTAGGCGAGCATCGTGAAGCGGGTGATCGCCGCGATGGCGGTGATGAAAGCGGTGACGATCCAGCCGCGCAATCTGTCGGTCGGGCCGAAATCAGGATCCGGTACCAGCGGGCCGGGACTACGCACTACCCGATCGCTCGTGGCGGGCGTTGGCCGCTCGTCCGTCTGCACAGTCACCTGGCAATCGTAGGCTGTCAGGTATGACTGGTCGTTTGGTACTCGCCGCAACACCCATGGGAGATGTCGGTGACGCGTCCCCGCGTCTTCGGTCTGCTCTCGCAACCGCCGACGTCGTCGCTGCGGAGGACACACGACGCACCAAGTCTCTGGCGTCCGCGCTCGACGTCACCATCACCGGGAAGATCGTCAGTTTCTACGACCAGGTCGAGATTTCGCGGCTGCCCGCGTTGGTCGCCGACGTGGCCGAAGGCAAGACCGTTCTGCTGGTCACCGATGCAGGCATGCCGTCGGTCAGTGACCCCGGATATCGCCTCGTTGCCGCCTGCGTAGCCGAGAACCTCGCCGTCACGTGTCTCCCGGGCCCGTCGGCGGTCACGACGGCGCTGGCACTCTCGGGTTTGCCGGTGGAGCGGTTCTGCTTCGACGGATTCCCGCCGCGAAAGCAGGGGCAGCGCAAGACCTGGCTTTCGGCCCTGGCAACCGAGCAGCGAGCGTGTGTGTTCTTCGAAGCACCCCATCGCCTTGCGGACTGCCTCGCAGATGCGGTGGAAGTTCTCGGGCCCGATCGCCGCGCGGCCGTGTGCCGGGAATTGACCAAGACCTACGAGGAAGTGAAGCGCGGCACTCTCGGAGAGTTAGCTACTTGGGCGGCCGAGGGCGTTCGCGGAGAGATCACGGTGGTGCTCGAAGGCGCAGTGCTGGTGGCATCTGATCCTGCCGATCTGGTCGACGAGGTGGAAAGGCTGGTCGAGGGGGGAGCACGATTGAAGGACGCGTGTGCTCTGGTCGCAACGGCCGGAGTCTCCAAGCGTGAGTTGTACGAGACGGTCCTGGCCGCTCGAAAGGACTAGCGGGAGCGGTTCACGGCGGGTGCGCCGGGACGCAGGTTGGCGTCGTCGGCTGCAGCCTGGCCGGCGTGCCAGCCTTCGGCGTCGACGGACCGTCCGCGAGTTTTGCGGGTTGTCGGGAACAATCGATCGAATTCGGCGTCGACGGCCTCGGAAGTGGTGGCCAGGATCGGCAGAAGATCCGCGACGTCCATCGATGCCGCGTCGGCCGCTTCGGCGGTGGCTTTGGTGCCGGCGTCTCGCAGACGGTGTCCGATGCGGCTGGCGAACCCGGCCAGGAATCCCTTGCGGAACGAGGTGGTGCGTGAGCCGCCACGATTGCTCGAGTCGGCGAATTGCATTGCACGGGTTGCCTGTACGAGCAAGGAAGTGAACAGCATGTCGACTTGCTGAAGGTCGACCGGAGTGCCGACGACGGTCGCGAGTGCAATGTCGCTGAACCAGACAGTCCTGACTCGATTCGATTCGCCGATCTCGGTCAGGAGGTGAACCTTTTCCTTCACGTACGGGTTCTCGATGTGAATGCGTCGGGCATTCACGGATGTGTCGGTGACCCCGGCGCGAGAGTGGAGCAGCGCGGAATCGATGGCGTACCGGGTCATCAACTCCTGAGCCTTCGCGGTGAAAATCTCGGCTTCTTCCGCGAAGTTGGTGGCTTCCGCTTTGGCGAGTAATCCACGAATTCGCTTGAGTACCTTGGCGTCGACCTCGGTATCACCGACGCCGGCATAGGTGGTGTCGGTCCGTTGCGACGGCCAGGTGGATGGTGGCGCGAGCAACACCGTCCACTGAGGTAGGCGCATCCACGATCGCGCGACGTCGACGATTTGCGAAACAAGGAAGTAGGGATCCTGGAACAGAAGGCCGGCGGCGAGGGAGCGAAAAACGTCGTCGTCCACGGTGATTCGAGAAGCGATGCGTCGAGACTTCGCATACTGCTCGCCGATCGTCTGCAACTGCCCCACCCATTCGAGCGGTGCGCGATCGGAGGCGCGCGACGCTTTCGCATCGAACAGGATGGTGGTGGCGGCGAGATCGGCGTCGGACGCTTCTTTGCTTCGACGCGCCAGATGAATCAGATCCGCCGGCTGCCATCCGCGGTCGTACGCCGCGGACAGTTCGGAAACGAGATCTCGCACCGCGGAAACGGATTGAGGGCTGACCTCCTGAGTGGACACCCGCGCTCCGTTCCATGGCAGTGTCTGCGCCGAAGCGCTGGTTCGAATGTATGTTCTATTCGTCGTCATGGCTGGAGTGTGCACGTGGGGTCCGACACATCCGCCTGTAACCGGATATCTCGGACCCCACGTGCGGCACTCTCGCTTAGCTCATTCCTCGACGAAGCGGGGGAAAACTGGCGCCGGAGCAGGCAGTTTCCGGTTCGCGTCGATGCGTACCGCGATGTCGGCGAACTGTCGGTTCTCTTCGCTCTGGCCGAGCAGATCGAGGATGCGTGACGCCGCGTCGGGCATCACCGGCTGAACGAGAAGCCCGACGATACGGACCACTTCGAGCGTCACGTACAGAACCGTCGCCATGCGTGCCGGATCGGTCTTACGCAGAACCCACGGTTCCTGCTTGGAGAAGTACCGGTTGGTCTCGCCGAGCACGCCCCAGATGGCTTCCAGCGCGAGGTGTAGAGCCTGCACGTCGAACTCGCTGCGGCACTTGGCGAGCAGGGCATCCGCCGATGCCAGCATCGCCAGGTCGTCCTCGGTGAACTCACCGGGGGTGGGTACCTGGGCGTCGCAGTTCTTCGCGACCATCGTCAGCGAACGCTGCGCGAGATTGCCGAGTTCGTTCGAGAGATCAGCATTCATGCGCGTCACGATCGCTTCGTGGCTGTAGCTGCCGTCCTGACCGTACGAGATCTCGCGGAGCAAGAAGAAACGGACGGCGTCGAGGCCGTACTGATCGACCATCGCGATGGGGTCGACGACGTTGCCGACGGACTTCGACATCTTCTCGCCCTTGTTGTACAAGAAGCCGTGGACGAACACCCGCTCCGGCAGTTCGATGCCGGCAGACATGAGGAATGCCGGCCAGTACACGGTGTGGAACCGCGTGATGTCCTTGCCGATGATGTGCAGGCTCGCGGGCCAGAACTTCTTGAACTCCTCCGAATCGACGTTCGGGTAACCCACACCGGTCAGATAGTTGGTGAGGGCGTCTACCCAGACGTACATGACGTGGTCCGGGTCGCCCGGGACCTTGACGCCCCAGTCGAACGTGGTGCGCGAGATCGAGATGTCCTTGAGGCCGCCCTTGACGAAGCTGACGATCTCGTTGCGGCGTGTTGTGGGGGCGATGAATTCGGGGTGCTCTTCGTACAGCGCGAGGAGACGCTCCCCGTACGCCGAGAGACGGAAGGTGTAGTTCGACTCCTCGGTCCACTCCACCGGGGTGCCGGTCTCGGTGGACTGACGGGTGCCGTCCTCCAGAAGCGTGGTCTCGGATTCGGTGTAGAAGGCCTCGTCCCGAACCGAGTACCAACCCGAGTACGTGTCGAGGTAGATGTCGCCCGATGCGGCCATCTTCTCCCAGATCGCCTTGCTGGCGACCTGGTGATCAGCGTCCGTGGTGCGGATGAACCGGTCGTACGAGATGTTCAGGACCTTGTCGAGGTTCTGGAACACGTCGGAGTTTCGAGCCGCGAGTTCGCGTACGTCGATGCCCTCTTTGATCGCTGTCTGCTGCATCTTCAGACCGTGCTCGTCGGTACCGGTCATGAAGAACACTTCATGACCGTCCAAGCGCTTGAAGCGGGCGAGCGCGTCCGAAGAGATGTACTCGTACGCGTGGCCGATGTGCGGAGCGCCGTTGGGATACGCGATCGCAGTCGTGATGTAGAACGGCGATCGTTCCGCGCCTTCCGGGGCGGCGGAGTCCGGGCGCGGGGTCTGGGAGGGTGAGGCAGGCACAGTCATGGTGGGCTTACTCTATCGGGCGTGAGCAAAGACCGTCCCGCCCCCGATGCCCCTGAGCCCTTGTCGCCTCTGATCGACGCCCATACGCACCTCGACGCGTGTGGCGCACACGACGCTGCGACCGTGGCCGAAATAGTCGATCGAGCCGAGGCCGTCGGCGTCGGACGGGTCGTCACGGTGGCCGACGACCTCGATGCTGCACGCTTTGCCGTCGACGCTGCGAACTGGGATTCGAGGGTTTACGCAGCCGTCGCAATCCATCCGACCAGGGCGAACGTCCTGGATGCCGACACCAGGGCCGAGATCGAACGGTTGGCGTCCAATCCGCGGGTCGTCGCGGTGGGGGAGACCGGGCTGGATCTCTACTGGCCAGGCAAGCTCGAAGGGTGCGCCACGATCGAGGAGCAGGTCGACGGTTTCCGGTGGCACATCGATCTGGCGAAGCGTCTCGGTAAGACGCTGATGATTCACAATCGCGAAGCCGATCAGGATCTGCTGCGGGTGCTGCACGAGGAAGGCGCGCCGGAGACAGTGGTGTTCCACTGCTTCTCCTCGGATTCGGAGATGGCGCGGGCATGCATCGACGCCGGGTATGTGCTCAGTTTTTCGGGAACCGTGAGTTTCAAGAATGCGAAGGCGCTGCGTGAGGCCGCGCTGTTGGTGCCGTCGGATCAGCTGATCGTCGAGACGGATGCGCCGTTCTTGACGCCGCACCCGTTCCGCGGGGCGCCCAACGAGTCGTACTGCCTGCCATACACAGTGCGTGCACTCGCAGACATACGCGGCGAGGATCCGCAGGCGCTGGCAGCAGCGTCCACGGCGACAGCGGAGCGCGTTTACAAGCTCTGACGCTATTCTGGTTCGACAGGTAACTCCGCGCCCGGGATCGTCGTGTCCCGGTCCGTCTACTGCGCGGGGTATTTCAGATGAATGACTACAACGTGGTCACAGTCCGCATCGAAACGTGGGAATTCGAGTGCTGTGCACCGTTGCCGGTGGTCGGCGAAAAATCTTCGTGGGCTTTGCACCCGATACCTGACTCGTTGTGGTTCGACGGGTCGGTTCATGGAGGAATCTTTCCCGACGACGTGGAACCTACTGCCGGGATCGTTCTCTCGATCCGACTCGAGCGCGGCGAATTTGTCGAACAAGAACCCAGACACTGGGTGTTGGTGCCTGGAAGCACCGATCGTGTTCGAGTCGAGAAGGTCCCACCACATTTTCGCGGAATGTCGTCGCTGGTTGCCGGTCGGCGTGGCTGGATGGAGACGGCCGTTGTCGTCGAATTGGCCACCACCTGTGCGCCTTTCCGGTAGTCCCCACTACCAAAAAGGCGCACAGGGGGCTTGCCCCTACAGGACCTTCGCCAGGAAGTCCTGGGTGCGCTGCTGCTGGGGGTTGCCGAACAGGTTCTCCGGCTTGCCTTCTTCGACGATGTATCCATCGGCCATGAAGATGACTCGATCGGAAACCTCACGGGCGAAGCCCATTTCGTGGGTTACGACGACCATGGTCATGCCCTGCTTTGCGAGGTCACGAAGCACCTGCAGAACCTCTCCCACCATCTCCGGGTCGAGGGCGCTGGTGGCCTCGTCGAAGAGCATGATGTCCGGGCTCATCGCCAGTGCGCGGGCAATGGCCACACGTTGCTTCTGCCCACCGGACAGGCTGGCGGGCTTGGCATCTGCCTTCTCCGCGAGACCGACCTGGCCCAGCAGTTTGACGGCGATCTCGCGAGCCTGATCCTTGGTCGATCGCCCGGTCTGCACCGGGGCGAGCATCACGTTTTCGACGACGCTCATGTGTGGGAACAGGTTGAAGTGCTGGAACACCATCCCGATGTGCTGGCGCACCTTGTCGATGTCGACGTCCTTGTTCGTGAGGTCGAACTGGTCGACGCGCACGGAGCCGGCGGTGATGTCTTCGAGGCGGTTGAGGCAGCGCAGGAAGGTGGACTTACCCGAACCGGAAGGCCCGATGACGCAGACCACTTCACCGCTCTTGATGTCGACGTCGAGGCCTTTGAGGACCTCGTTGTCGCCGAACGACTTCTTCAGTCCCTTGACCGAAATCTTGACCTCGGTGTCGGACTTGCCCATGTTGACGGCTGTTTCGGTCACTTGTTGATCCTCTTCTCGAGGCGGTTCGACAGCTTGGTGAGCGCCATGATGATGATGAAGTACATGACGCCGATGATCAGCCACATGTTGAACGACTGGAAGTTGCGCGCGATGATGATGCGCCCTGTCTGAGTGAGCTCGGCGAGTCCGATGACCGACAGGATCGACGTGTCCTTGAGGGTGATGACGAACTGGTTGATGTACGACGGGATCATCGTGCGAATTGCCTGCGGCATGATGACTTTTCGCATCGACTTCATGTAGCTGATGCCCAGGCTTCGTGACGCCTCCATCTGTCCCTTGTCGACGGACAAGATGCCGCCGCGGACGATTTCAGCCATGTACGCACCGGCGTTGAGCGAGAGCGTGATGATGCCTGCGGTGAAGGCGGACATCTGGAAATGCAGGGCTGCCGGGATGCCGAAGTAGATGAAGAACGCCTGCACCAACAGCGGTGTGCCGCGGAAGATGTCGACGTAGGTCGTGCCTATACCTCGGACGAACATGTTGGTGGACACGCGGCAGAGACCGAAGATCGCACCCAGGACCAGAGCGATCGCGATCGAGACGACCGAGAGAACGATCGTCAACCACAGGCCCTTGAGGAGCTGGGGATAGGTGCTCTTGATCAACCCGATGATGGAGTTGTCCGACGTCGACGCGCCCTGACCGAGGTAGGTCGAGACGATTTCGTCGTACTGGCCGTCGTCGCGCAGGTTCTGCAGTCCAGCGTTGAACATCTGGAGCAGTTCGGCGTTCTGGCCCTTGTTGACTGCGAAGCCGTAGCTCGCACCCACCTCTTTTTCGGTGACCGTCTTGAGGCCGTTGCCCTGGGTGATGCCGTAGGCGAGGACGGGGTAGTCGTCGAAGACTGCGACGGAGTTTCCGGTGCGGACCTCGTCGTACATGCTGGCGGAGTCGGCGAAATAGACTGTGGTGAAGCCGTATTGGTCCTTGATGGACTCGGCGAAGCTGGCGCCCTCGGTGCCGTTCTTGACCGCGACGCGCTTGCCCTTCAGATCCTCGTACGACTTCACGTCGTTGTCGGTCTCGAGGACCGCCATCTGCACGCCCGACTCGAAGTACGGGTCGGAGAAGTCGAAAACCTGCTTGCGGGCGTCGGTGATGGACATGCCGGCGATGACGCCGTCCGCCTGCCCGGCCTGCACGGCCTGAAGCGCAGCGTCGAAGCCGAGCTGCTTGATGTCGACCTTGAAACCTTGGTCCTCGGCGATCGCGTTGAGGAGATCGATGTCGATGCCGACGAGTTTGCCGTCTTCGTTCTCGAATTCGAACGGGGCGAATGTCAGATCGGTGGCGATCGTGTAGGTGCGACCGGGTTGCGCGCTCGCGATTCCGGGGGCGAACAGCGCTGCGATCAGCGCCAGCAGGATGGCCAGGATCGGCCACCTGGCATTACGTGGTCTGTCGAATCTTCTTCGCACTATCGCCCAGCTTTCTTCTGTCGCGCCCGGGATCGCCGGACTGCTTTGAACCAGACGAGAACATACTGCGCCCAGAGCTGAATCGATACACGGGTATCGGAGCCGGAAAGTGTAGAACACACGACACGCCGTTGCCGTTCCGTGACAAAAGTCGCATTTCGTTGTGATTTGGTTGCCGATACAACGCTCGGTCGTTACCGTATTGTGATCGAACGTCGTCTGCCTTGGGATTTCCTGTGTCGCCTTTTGCCAAGATCAACTCCACGAAGTCACCACTTCTCTATTCAGTGGTGGGTGCGTTGCTTCTGACGCTCATTGTCGGAGGTGCGCTCGCCGTGGTTCGGCACAAGACGATCACCCTCGACGTCGACGGCGACATGATTTCGCTGTCCACGATGTCGAGCAGCGTCGGTACCGCTCTCGAGGACGCCGGATACCCGGTCGATCCCAAGGACGCGCTCGCTCCGAGCGCCGATTCCTCGCTGTCCGACGGCGATACCGTCGTACTGCGCCGTGCCCGTGAGTTGGCGCTGACCGTGGACGGTCAGCCGACGACCATCTGGACCACGGCATTGACGGTCGACGAGGCACTGAAGCAGGTAGATGTTTCCGACGACTTCGCAGTCTCGGCTTCGCGCTCGCATCGTCTGCCCCTCGAACGCACCGAGCTCGACGTCGTCAGCCCGAAGACCGTCAGCGTCAGCGACGGTGGTGCTCCGGCGGCCGAGATCAAGCTCGCCGCCGTAACCGTCGGTGATCTTCTCGCGGCCAAGAATGCGCCGCTCGAGCAGGCCGACTCGGTGGTTCCCACCGCTGACACACCCGTTACCAACGGCCTGACCATCCAGGTCACCCGCGACCGCACGGACACTCGCGTCGAGACGCAGCCGATCGCGCCGCCCGAGAACAAGGTCGAAGATCCCGAGCTCGAGAAGGACAAGACCGTCGTCGAAAACCCGGGTGTTGCCGGCGAGCGCACGGCCACCGTCGAGGTCAAGACCGTCAACGGCGTCGAGGCCGGACGAACCGAACTGTCCGCGACCGTGATCAAGGAACCGGTCGCAGCAGTGGTGAAGGTCGGAACCAAGCAGACTTCCGCGCCCGCTGTGTCCAACGCGTCGACGTGGGACTCCATTGCTCAGTGCGAAGCGACCGGAAACTGGGCCATCAACACCGGCAACGGTTTCTACGGAGGACTTCAGTTCACCCAGAGCACCTGGGAAGCATTCGGCGGCGGTCAGTACGCAGCGCGCGCCGACCTCGCATCACGTGAACAGCAGATCGCGATCGGCGAGAAGGTCCGCGCCGGTCAGGGCTGGGGTGCGTGGCCGTCCTGCACCAGCAAATTGGGCCTGCGCTGACGCGCCCACACTCCACACAGAACTCAGGAACCCATGTCACCGTTCGCCAAGATCAACTCGACCAGGTCGCCGTTGTTGTACTCGGCGATCGCCGCTCTTCTCCTGACGGTTCTCGTGGGTGGCGTTCTGGCCGTCGTCCGGCACAAGACCATCACCCTCGACGTCGACGGTGAGCAGATTCGCCTGAGCACCATGTCGACCAACGTCGACGGCGCTCTCGAGGACGCGGGTTACCCGATCGGTGACAAGGACGCGGTTGCTCCCGCGGCCGACGCGTCGCTGTCCGACGGCGACACCGTGGTGCTCCGTCGTGCTCGTGAGATCACGCTGACGGTCGACGGTCAGCCGCAGAAGCTCTGGACCACCGCCTTGACCGTCGACGACGCGCTCAAGCAGTTGGATGTCTCAGCGGATGTGCACGTGTCGGCGTCGCGCTCGCAGCGTCTCCCGCTCGACGGCGCCGCGCTCGACGTCTTGACACCTGTCGTCGCAAAACTGGTCGACGGCGCAAACGCGGCGGCCGACGTGCGTATCGCGGCACCGACGGTGGGCGAGTTCCTTACGGCCAACGGCACTCCGCTCGAGCAGTCGGACACGGTGGTTCCCGCCGCCGACGCTCCGCTGACCGAGGGCCTCGAGGTCACGGTGACGCGCAACCGCACCGAGAACAAAGTCGAGACCTTGCCGCTCGATCCGCCGGATCAGCGCATCGAGGATCCGACGATGAACCAGAGTCGCACGATCGTCGAGAATCCGGGCGTTCCCGGCGTGCGTGACGTGACGTTCGCCGTGAATCTCGTCAACGGTGTCGAGGCCGGACGTACACAGGTATCGGAGACGATCACCACACCGGCGCAGCCGAAGGTCGTGCGCGTGGGAACGAAGCCGGGCACCGAGGTGCCGCCCGTGGAGAACGGTTCGACGTGGGACGCGCTCGCACAGTGCGAGGCCACCGGCAACTGGGCTATCAACACCGGCAACGGTTTCTACGGCGGCGTGCAGTTCGACCAGAACACGTGGGAACGGCAGGGCGGGTTGAAGTATGCGCCTCGCGCCGACCTCGCAACCCGTGAAGAGCAGATCGCGATCGCGACGCAAACGCAGCGCACTCAGGGCTGGGGCGCATGGCCGTCGTGCTCGGGTCGCCTCGGACTGGGATAAGTTCTACTGGTGTCAGACGCCGAACAATCGAACGAACCCATCGCTACTCCGCGCGGGCAGGCAGCCCTGCTCGGTCCGGTCGAGGTGCGCGCTCTTGCCGAGGAATTCGGTGTCCGGCCCACGAAACAGTTGGGGCAGAACTTCGTTCACGACGCCAATACCGTGCGACGCATCGTCACCACGGCAGGCGTCACTCGTGACGATGTCGTTCTCGAGGTGGGGCCGGGTCTCGGTTCGCTGACGATGGCGCTGATGGACGTCGTCGATCGTGTGATCGCGGTCGAGATCGATCCCAACCTTGCGGCTCGCCTTCCCAAGACGGTCGCCGAGCGAGCGCCGGAGTTGGCCGATCGACTGACCGTCGTCGAAGCGGACGCGATGCGTGTGCTGCCTTCACAGATTCCCGGCGAGCCGACCGCACTGGTTGCGAACCTGCCGTACAACGTCGCGGTGCCGGTGCTGTTGCATCTGTTCGCATCGCTCCCGAGTCTGCGGACCGCACTCGTGATGGTGCAAGCCGAGGTTGCCGATCGCCTGGCGGCTGATCCGGGAAGCAAGATCTACGGCGTTCCCAGCGTCAAGGCCAACTTCTTCGGCGAGGTTCGCCGCGCCGGTGCCGTCGGACGCAACGTGTTCTGGCCGGTGCCGAAGGTGGAATCAGGTCTGGTTCGTATCGACCGGTACGCGGAGCCGCCGTGGCCGATGGACGAGAAGCACCGCAAGCAGGTTTTTGCGGCGATCGATGCCGCATTCGCGCAGCGCCGCAAGACTTTGCGTGCCGCGCTCAGCGGGTGGGCAGGTTCGCCTGCCGAGGCCGAGCGACGGCTCCTCGCTGCCTGCATCGAGCCACAGACGCGTGGCGAGATGCTCGACGCAGCAGCCTTCGTTCGGCTGGCTGGAGGCAAATAGCCCCGTGCGCGGTTAAGGAGTGCAGGGACTCCCTAACCGCGCACAGAGGCTTGCCCCCTTACTTGAACCGCCGCAACCTCAGGCTGTTGCTCACCACGAACACACTGCTGAATGCCATTGCGGCACCAGCGAGCATCGGGTTGAGCAGGCCGGCCGCAGCCAGCGGGATCGCTGCCGTGTTGTAGGCGAACGCCCAGAACAGGTTGCCCTTGATGGTCTTCAGCGTCTTGCGGGACAGTCGAATTGCATCGGCTGCCGACCGCAGGTCACCTCGAACCAGGGTGATGTCGCTGGCCTCGATCGCAACGTCGGTGCCCGTGCCCATCGCCAGACCGAGATCGGCCTGAGCCAGGGCCGCCGCGTCGTTCACGCCGTCGCCGACCATGGCTACGACGCGTCCTTCCGCCTGCAGCTTCTTGACGGCGTCGACCTTGTCCGCCGGCATGACCTCGGCGAAGACGGTGCTGATCCCGACCTGATCCGCCACGGTGCGGGCAACGGTGGCGTTGTCACCGGTCAGCAGAACCGGTTCGAGGCCGAGTGCCTTCAACTGCGCGATTGCTTCGGCGCTCGTGTCCTTGACCGCGTCGGCGATCACGAGGACGCCGTGCGCCTTGCCGTCCCAGCCCACCGCGATTGCGGTGCGCCCGGCCTTCTCTGCTTCAGCTTTCGCGTCACGGAGATTTTCCGGCAACGGCATCGACCAGTCGGCGAGCAGCGCGTCTCGGCCGGCAACAACGGCATGACCGTCGACCATTCCCTGCACGCCGCGACCGGCGACGTTCACGAAATCCTCGACCGCAGGCAATTCGCCCACTGCGTCGGTCGCACCCTTCGCGATCGCTGCGGCGATGGGGTGCTCGGAGCGATGTTCGAGGGCGCCGGCCAGCCGAAGCACCTCGTCGACGGTTGTTCCTTCGCCCACCACGGTGTCCAGCAATGTCATCTGACCGGTGGTGACGGTTCCCGTCTTGTCGAGCACGACGGTGTCGACTGCGCGCGTCGATTCGAGCACCTCGGGTCCCTTGATGAGGATTCCCATCTGGGCTCCGCGGCCGGTGCCCACCAACAGAGCTGTGGGCGTTGCCAATCCGAGAGCACACGGGCACGCGATGATCAGGACGGCGACCGCAGCGGTGAATGCCATCTCGATGGGGTTGCCGGTACCGAGCCAGTAGCCCAGTGTCGCAACGGCAATCGCGATGACGACCGGTACGAAGATACCGGCGATCCGATCGGCGAGGCGCTGAACTTCGGCCTTGCCGTTCTGGGCGTCTTCGACCAGTGCCGCCATCTGGGCGAGTTGGGTGTCGCTCCCGACGCGGGTGGCCTCGACGGTCAACGTTCCACCGACGTTGACGGTGGCGCCGACGACGGTGTCTCCGACACCGACCTCCTCCGGCACGGATTCGCCGGTCAACATGCTCATGTCGACGGCTGAGCGGCCTTCGGTGATGATGCCGTCGGTGGCGATCTTCTCGCCGGGCCGAACGATGAACGAGTCGCCCGCTGCCAGTTCTTCGGCGGGGATTCGTACTTCGATGCCGTTTCGCAATACCGCGACGTCTTTTGCACCGAGTTCCATGAGCGCGCGTAGTGCGGCGCCGGACGTGCGCTTCGACTTGTGCTCGAAGTAGCGTCCGGCGAGCACGAACGTGATGACGCCCGCGGCAACCTCGAGGTAGATGTTGGCGCTGCCGTCCATCCGGTCGACCGTCAGTCTGAACGCGTGTTTCATTCCCGCTTCGCCCGCGGTGCCGAAGAACAGTGCATACAGCGACCAGACGAACGCTGCGATGGTGCCCAGCGAGATGAGCGTGTCCATCGTTGCGGCGCCGTGACGCAGGTTGACCCAGGCAGCCCGGTGGAAGGGAAGGGCCGCCCACACGATGACCGGTGCGGCCAGCGTGAGGGAGAGCCACTGCCAGTTGTCGAACTGCAACGCAGGAATCATCGCCATCGCGATGACCGGCACGGAGAGCAGAGTCGAGATGATCAGGCGGGTACGAAGCTCGCGCAGATCACGATCCTGCGGGGTTTCCGCATCCGGGTCGACGGTGTCTGGCGCGCTGGGCGGTTTCGGGAGCGCGGCAGCGTAACCGGCATTCTCGACGGCGGTGACCAAATCTTCGACGGGTACCCCGTCCGGGAAGGTGACCTTGGCTTTTTCCGTCGCGTAGTTGACGGTGGCTGTGACGCCGTCGATCTTGTTGAGCTTCTTCTCGATTCGTGACGCGCAGGAGGCGCAGGTCATTCCGGTGATCGCGAGTTCGACGCTGCTCGAGTTGGCAGCATTGTCGACCGCAGTCGGTGACGTCATCAGTGCCCTCCCTCGTGATTGTCTGGAACTGAAGCTGCGGAAGTGCCTGCATCAACAGTGAATTCGGCGGTGCGAACCACGCCCTCGTGCTGGAAGTCGAGGAACAGTCGGTATGTGCCTTCGCTCGGCGCCTGTGCGTGGAAGGAAATTTCAGGACCGGGAGAAGTGACGCCGTCGCCCGGTTCACCCTCGGGGTGAACGTGCAGGTAGGCGAGGTCGCCGGTGCGAAGCGCAACAAGATGACCGTAGGCACCGAGGTACGGATCGAGATCGGTGACCGGGGCTCCGTCGCGAGCAACGCTCAGCGTGATCGGGCCGCCGGCAGTGGTCAGATCACCGTCGAGAGTCACGGTGTATCCGTCGACGGTTGCGGTCGCGCTCTTCGCGGGCAGCGGCGCAGGAGTGAATTCGCCTGCCACGTCGAAGTTTCGGCCGAGCGTCAGTTGGGTGCCGTCGGCGGGATCGAAGTCCGCGAAGACTCGGTAGGTGCCGGCGACGGGCCAGGTCCAGTCGATCGACCAGGTGCCGTCTGCGGCGAGAGAAGGATGTACGTGGCGGAATTCGCTGGTGTCGTTTCGGACGACGATGAGGTGGAGCTTCTTCTCGTGCAGGAGGTCGAAATCGACGACGGGCTTGTTGGTGCTGTCGAGAATCCGGAAGGTCAAGGTTCCCGGCTCCCCAGCTCGACCGGGTGCGGTCACGTCGGTGAGTGTGTATCCGCCGGAAGAGACTTCGAACCCTGCGGGTGTCGCCGAATCCATGCCTGGCATCGATTCAGCGGTTGATTCGTGGGTGCTGTGCTGGGTAGTGGACATGTCTATCGGGCTTCCGATTGCGGCCCCCACGCCGAGGGCGGCGCCGAAGACGGCGACCAACCCTACGGCGTAGGTGGCAAGTGTTGTCGAGGTGCGCACGGCTGACTCAGCTTGGTACGACTGCGTAGCCGGCTTCGTCGACTGCTGCGACGACGTCGGCTGCGGAGACGGGGGCATCGCTGGTGACAACGACGCGTCCGCTCGCCAATTCGACATCCACCGCGGTTACGCCCGCGATGTTGCCGATCTCTTCCTTGACGGATCCGACGCAGTGTCCGCAGGTCATTCCGGAAACGGTGTATTCGGAGGTGGTCATCGCAGATCCCTTCGCTTGTGTAAAACTCATTTTACGGATACCCGGTGTAGGTATCTCCCTGGGACTGAAGGTACCCCCAGGGGGTATGCCTGTCAACGGGTTGGGCAGTGACGAAGGCCTCAGGGAAGACAACAGGGCGGATGTGTGGTCTACTTGTGTTGGTCGTAAGTGTTTGTGTTTGTGTTTCCACGCTCGCAAATGGTTAGGTTGCGAGCGTTTGGACATCCTCCACGGATTTGTCTCAGAACGGTCGTAGTAAGTGACCCGGGCGGTCGAAGCGACTGCCTGTTGACACTGTGTTAGAGGAGATTTACATGGCAGAGGGCATCGTGAAGTGGTTCAACTCCGAGAAGGGGTTCGGCTTCATCGCTCCCGAAGACGGCAGTGCTGACGTCTTCGTTCACTACTCCGAGATCCAGAGTGGCGGCTTCCGCACTCTCGAGGAGAACCAGCGCGTGGCGTTCGAGATCGGTCAGGGCAACAAGGGCCCGCAGGCCACCGGCGTTACCATCGTCTAAGACGTCCATGTGAGTCGGGCAACCGACGCATGACGTACTGACAAGACCCCAACTCTTCGGAGTTGGGGTCTTGTTGCATTTTGGGTGAAAAGTGCTCTCACGCACCGAGATAACGCTGAGCGGCCACTGCCGTTTCGGCTGCGATCGCGCGGCATTCCTCGCGGAGTTCGGGTGGATTCACAACGGTGAAATCGACGTCGAAAGCCCTGAGCCACATTGCGATCGACCGTAGGGTAGTGCCCGAAAGCACTATGACGCAACGCCCTTCGTCGGTGGACTCCACTGATCCCCACTGCTCATTGACCATTGGTGCTATCTGCTCGATGGGTGCATGCAGTAGAACTGTTGCGCGCGTGGAGGAATAAGCCCGGGCGACGCCGCGCGAAACGAAGTCTGCCGCGCCACCGGCCGGTAGTTCCCGCGGCGTGAACCGCGGACCGGTGGGAATCTTGGGTTCCATCCGGTCGACGCGGAACGACCGCCAGTCTTCGCGAGATAGATCCCAAGCCACCAGATACCACCGAACACCCGACCGCACGAGCCTGTACGGTTCCACCTCGCGTCGGCTCTGGGTGCCGTCGTGAGTGCTGTAGTCGAATCTCAAACGCTCGTGGTTGTGGCATACGGACGCGATGGCGGACAGTACCGACGCATCGACTGCGCTCGCGGCGGGCTCGCGTGGCACGACGTCGATCGACAGCGACTCCAGACGGTGTCGCAGCCTCGACGGCATGATCTGCCGCAGCTTCGCCAGCGCGCGCATCGAAGCCTCGCCGATGCCGACCACAGAGCCGGTCGCTCCGGACTGCAAAGAGAGCGCCACCGCGAGCACTTCTTCGTCATCGAGCTGTAGCGGGGGCATCTCCGCGCCCGCTCCCAGGCGATATCCACCGCCGACGCCGACCGTCGCGTCGACCGGGTAGCCGAGATCGCGGAGGCGGTCCACGTCACGTCTGACTGTGCGCGGGGTGATCGCGAGCTTGTCTGCGAGTTCGGCACCGGACCAGTCTCGACGTGTCTGGAGCAGTGACAGCAACCGCAGTAGGCGAGCCGATGTCTCCTTCATGGCAAGAAGTCTGCCAAACATTTAGGACCCAATGCGTCCTCAATTGAATTTAGGTTGGTCCTCATCCGACCAGTCGAGAAGAAATTGGGGCACATCATGAGTCGCATCAACGACGGCAGACCGATGATCGAGACGAAGGAGCTCACCAAGCACTTCGCCCAGGGCAAGAAGCTCGTGGAAGCGGTCAAGGGAGTCACTCTCGACGTAGCGGAGGGCGAGTTGGTTGCCTTGCTTGGGCCGAACGGTGCCGGAAAATCGACGACGTTGCGCATGCTGACCACCTTGCTCGAGCCCACATCCGGTACTGCGCGGATCGCAGGATTCGACATCGCTGCGTCACGAAACGAGGTGCGCTCCAGCCTCGGATACGTCGGACAGGGGAACGGAGCCGGCCACAACCAGCGGGTTCGCGACGAGTTGGTGACGCAGGGGTTGTGCTACGGAATGCCCAAGGGCGACTCGCAGGTCCGGGCCGACGAATTGCTGCGTGATCTCGAACTCACCGAGTTGGGTACTCGAAAGGTCAGTACGCTGTCCGGCGGGCAGCGACGGCGGCTCGATATCGCTCTGGGCCTGGTCCATCGCCCACCGCTCCTGTTCCTCGACGAGCCGACCACGGGCATGGACCCGCAAAGTCGGGCCAACCTCTGGGACCACATCCTGCGGTTGCGGCGCGAGATGGGCACCACGATCGTGCTGACCACGCACTACCTCGAAGAAGCGGATTCGATGGCAGAGCGGGTCATCGTCATCGACGAAGGCACTGTCATCGCGGACAACACCGCTGCCGCACTCAAGGCCGATCTTGCCGGAGATCATTTGTTGCTCACGTTCGACAACGCCGAAGCGGCCGCCATCGCGGCGTCGGTGGCCGAGCAACTTGTCACTGTGCGTGAGGTCACGGTCGAGGCAAGCTCGGTGAGTATCCGTGCTGGCGAGGGTGATTCGACGCTACCGGTATTGCTGCGTGAAGCCGATGCCCGCGGCGCCCGCGCAGTCACTGCGGACATCACCAGGCCGACTCTCGACGACGTTTTCCTCACTCTCACCGGCCGCAGCCTGCGCGAGAGCGCCGCCGCGGTTGCTTCCTAGAACTACGACGAAGAACTACGACGAACAGGAATCCGCCATGACAATCACACTCGATACCCCACGTAGCGCGCACGGCAACATTGTTCGAGACAGCGCGATCGTGATGGGCCGTGAACTGCGACCGATGTTGCGTGACCCGGTCAGCGTCATCTTCAGCCTCATCCAGCCGCTGATCCTGTTGGCCCTGTTCGGGCCTCTGCTCAAAGGGGTCCCGGGAACCGGCGACGGCGTATGGAATTGGTTCATCCCCGGTGTATTGGTGATGATCGCGATCTTCGGCACGACGATGACCGGTTCCAACCTTTTGATGGAGATGCAGCAGGGATCCCACGAGCGAATGTTGGTGACTCCGCTCAGACGCTCGTCGTTGTTGATCGGGAGAGCATGCAAGGAGATGGTTCCGCTTGCCGCGCAGGCGATTCTGATCATCCTTGTTGCGCTACCGCTCGGATTGGACGTCAATGCAGCGGGCGCTGCGCTCGGAATCGTCCTGCTGGGAGTGTTCGGCGTCGGACTCGGCGCGCTCTCGTACGCTCTCGCTCTGGCTGTGCGGGAGCAGGATTGGATGTTCTGGGTCGTTCAGCAGACGCTGATGTTCCCGCTCCTGATCCTGTCGGGAACCATGCTTCCACTCGATGACGCACCAGGTTGGATGAAGGTCCTCGTGAACATCAATCCGCTCGGCTACGTCGTAGACGCCGAGCGGGCACTCTTTGCCGGTGACTTCGCGTCGGGCAGCGTTCTGGCAGGAATCTTCGCTGCCGTCAGCGTGGCTGTGGTCGGCCTGGGGATAGGCGTGCGCGCGGTGAAATAGCGTGGGTGTGCTTGCTGTCGGATGGGGTGCGGCGGTCGCAGGTTTTCGCCCAGGTGTTCGCAGCGCCTATTGTTGTTCCTTGTGCTCTCCGTCGTTCCTCGCCCCGTAGTTGTCCGGGCCCCGTCCAAGGTGAATCTCCACCTTGCCGTCGGGGACCTGCGAGACGACGGCTATCACGAACTGACGACCGTTTTTCAGGCATTGTCGCTGGCAGACACCGTCACGGTGGCGCCTGCGGACACCTTGACCGTGCGGGTGATCGGCGACGACGCCGCGGCCGTACCGACCGATCGCACCAATCTCGTGTGGCGTGCCGCCGAGATGCTGGCGGCCGAGGGGGGCGTGGCTTCGAATGTCGAGATCGTCATCGAGAAGGGCATTCCCGTCGCAGGCGGTATGGCCGGCGGGAGCGCCGACGCGGCAGCCGCGTTGGTTGCGCTCAATTCGTTGTGGAAACTCGACTTCTCGCGGCCTGATCTCGACGCCTTCGCGGCACGTCTCGGGAGTGACGTTCCGTTCTCGCTGCACGGTGGCACTGCCCTCGGGACCGGTCGCGGTGAACAACTTGTCCCCGTCTTGACGCGCCGCACCTTTCACTGGGTGTTGGCGCTGGCCAAGGGAGGCTTGAGCACGCCGGTTGTCTTCCGGGAACTCGACAAGCTTCGCGCCGAAGGCACACCGAATCGATTGGGTAACGCTGACGAGTTGATTCACGCGCTCACCACCGGTGACCCTCATGTGCTCGCTCCGCTGCTCGGAAACGATCTGCAGGCGGCAGCACTCTCACTCAACCCGGATCTACGACGGACGCTGCGAGCGGGTGTCGAAGCCGGAGCTTTGGCCGGCATCGTCTCCGGCTCCGGACCGACATGCGCCTTTCTCTGCGCCGACGCACAGTCCGCGGTGGAAGTGAGCGCAGAACTTGCGGGAGCGGGGGTGTGCCGCACCGTTCGCGTGGCGAGCGGACCCGTTCCCGGAGCACGAATACTCGACAATGCGGCAAAGGGACAGCACTGATGGCGAATCTGATCAATCTGGAAAACGTGTCGAAGTCTTTCGGCGTCAAGCCGTTGCTCGACGGGGTCTCCCTGGGCGTGGAGGAAGGCGAGCGCATCGGTGTCGTCGGCCTCAACGGTGGCGGCAAGACGACCATGCTCGAAGTCCTCGCGGGTGTGGAGCAGCCGGATTCGGGACGCGTGAGCCGCGTCGGCGGATTGCGCATGGCCGTCGTGACGCAGCGCGGTGTGTTGCCTCCCGGCTCCACGGTCGGTGAAGTAGTCCTGGGGCCGCTCGGAGTGGCTCAGCACGAGTGGGCCGGCGATGCTCGAATTCGTTCAGTGCTCTCGGGTATCGGCATCGACAACTTGGGCGCCGGCGGCGAGCGGTCCGCATTGGACGCCAAGGTCGACGGCCTGTCCGGCGGTGAGCGTCGCCGCGTGGCTCTCGCTGCGGCTCTGGTTCAGGACCTCGACCTGCTGGTGCTCGACGAGCCGACCAACCACCTCGACGTCGAAGGTGTTCAGTGGTTGGCCGAGCACCTTGTCTCGCGTCGCAGCGCGCTTGTCGTCGTGACCCACGATCGCTGGTTCCTCGACACCGTCGCCACTCGCACCTGGGAGGTTGTCGGCGGCGGCGTCGAAAGCTACGAGGGTGGCTACAACGACTGGGTGTTCGCCCGCGCCGAGCGTTCGCGTCAGGCCGACGCTTCCGAAGAGCGTCGACGCAACCTTGCGCGCAAGGAACTCGCATGGCTGCGCCGCGGCGCGCCGGCCCGTACATCGAAGCCGAAGTACCGCATCGAGGCCGCGGAGGCCTTGATCGCCGACGTTCCGGCACCTCGTGACGCGGTGGCACTTGCGTCCTTCGCCCAGCGTCGACTCGGCAAGGTTGTCATCGAACTCGAAGACGCGCGTCTGGAGACCCCGGACGGCCGCGTACTCGTCGAGGATCTGACCTGGCGGCTCGCTCCGGGGGAGCGTGTAGGCCTGGTCGGTGTCAACGGCTCGGGCAAGACGACTCTGCTGCGGACGCTGGCCGGTGAACTCGAGCCCGCAGCAGGCAAGCGCATTCAGGGGCAGACCGTCCACATCGGTTGGCTCAAGCAGGAACTCGACGATCTGCCGACCGACATGCGCGTACTCGACGCGGTCAAGGACGTAGCCGAGCGAATCACGCTGGGGGACAAGGAAGTGTCAGCCGGTCAGCTGGCTGAGCGGCTGGGCTTCACACCGGCGCGTCAGCGCACCCCCGTCGGCGATCTGTCCGGTGGTGAGCGCCGCCGTCTGCAGTTGACGCGTGTCCTCATGGCCGAGCCCAACGTTCTGCTTCTCGACGAGCCCACCAACGATCTCGACATCGACACGCTTCAGCAACTCGAGGATCTGCTCGACGGCTGGGCGGGCACCATGGTGGTCATCTCGCACGACCGGTACCTGATCGAGCGCATCTGTGACACCACCTGGGCTCTCTTCGGTGATCGCAAGCTCACCAACCTGCCGGGTGGTATCGAGGACTACCTGCGTCGACGCGCAGCGATGGGGGACGGCGACAACCCGTCGGTGGCCTCGACGGCGAGTGGTGCGTCGAAGAGCAAGCAGGTCCGCGACGGTGCCGCGGATCGCGCTGCACGCAAGGAACTTTCGAAGCTCGAGCGATCCATTGCGAAGTTCGACGACCGCGAGAAGAAGCTGCACGCTTCCCTCGCCGACGCAGCCACCGACCCGGACAAGCTGCAGAAGCTCGGGGCTGAACTCAAGCAGGTCATCGCGGACAAGGAAGCCGCCGAGGAGCAGTGGATGGAGCTGTTCGCCGAGCTGGACGGCTAGGGGAATTTCGCTCCGAACTTCTTGAAGATTCGCTCTGGATCCACACTCTCCGGTGCTTGCTCGCGTAGCAGTGCGTCCAGCACGATCCCGTCCAGTGCTGCGACCAACTCCGTTGCATCGGACGATGTCATGCCGCGTTCGACCAAGATGTCGACAAACCGATCCCGACCACGCACCAGTTCCACTGCGAGGTCGGGATCGTGGAATGACGCGATGATCAGTTCGTAACGCGCCCGGGTGCGGCCGGATTCAGGCCCCAGCCACCGGGCCACTTGTTGCTTCGGCGTCTCGCCTGGGCGAGGAAGATCGCCGTCCAGAAGGTGTCGCACCACCTCGACTATCAGTCCACGTTGATTTGCGAAGTAGTGCCGTGCGCTGCCGTGTGGCACGCCTGCCTCGTCTTCGACGCCTCTCATCGACCAGGCTCGAAACCCAACCCGGCCCAGCAGGTCGAGCCCGGCGTCCAGAAGTGCTTCTCGCGTCGATTTCTCCACGCAGAGAAGATACCGTGATACGTTCTTCTCCGCGTGGAGAAGTTCTTGAACTGGGTTGAACTCACTGGGGGTGAAGCATGGTCGTCTTTTTCGACATCCTGCTCGTGCTGTGTGTTGTTGCGATTGTGTGTTTTGCGGGGTATGTCTTCTATCGCGTGATATTGGACGACTAGGTGAATGTTGATGTACTTCAACAGGTCTCGAGTCTTCATGTTCCTGAAGTTGTCCGCTTTGTCTCTGGCTATCGAAAGTATGTTCGATTAAGATTTCGGTATGGACAGTCGGGATGCGTGGCAGCTGGATGGTGAGGGCCTCAAGTGTGAGGTTCTGGATCTGGTGCGTGTCCGGCACGAGTTGCAGTCGCGGATGGTGTTGCTGATCGTGGAGATGTTTTCCCGTGAGGTTCTCGGCGGGAAGGGTTTTCGGGCGATCGCACAGTGGTTGCACGGTTCGACGAATTTGGAGATCGGTGAGTGCAGTCTGCTGGTCGGGTTGGCGCGGTTGTTGATGCTCGAACCTGTTGTGGGCGATGCGTTTCACCGTGGTGATGTGGATGCGTTGAAGGCGCGTCAGGTGGCGTCGTTTTGTCAGCATCCGCCGAAGAACATGACCCTGGCGGATGTGGACAAGGCCCGGGGGATTCTGCTCGGGTTGGCGTCGAAGAACATTGCCGATTGTGATGCGGTGCGGGCGGCGATCCGGCGGATCGAGAAGCAGTACGGCAAGCGTGAGGACGGGGTCCCGGTCGGCGAAGATTCCGAACGTAATGAGTTCTACGCCTCGAAAGGCTTGTACGGGCGGGTGTCTGTGAAGGGCGATCTGGATGCGGTCAACGGGGCACGGTTGATCACGCTGCTGTCGAGCCTGTCCGCTCCGACACCGGAGAAGGACGGTGTCAAGGACACCCGCACGCCTGCTTTACGACGGGCGGACGGGTTCTGCGAACTCCTGCGCCGGTATGAGCGGGCGGGGTTGGGTCCGATCGAAGGCGGAGTGAAACCACACATCACGGTGACCGCGTCGGCCAAGGACATGACGGACCTTAAAGTTCTGAAAGACCTCCTGCCGTCCACTGAGGAGTTGGGGTTCGCGTGGACGGATTGGGTGGGTCCGATCAGCCTCGACACTGCCCGGATGCTGGCGTGCGACTGCACCGTGACGCGGATCTTGTTGGATGAGAACGGTGTTCCGCTCGACTGCGGTAAGGAAGTAAGAACAGCGACGGTGCCGCAGCGGCGGGCGTTGGCGGTTCGGGATGGTGGGTGTGCGTTCCCGGGGTGTGGGACTCCGTCGGGGTGGTGCGATGCTCACCATATTGTTCACTGGAACGATGGTGGCCCAACGGATCTCGACAACCTGGTCTTGTTGTGCGGTCATCATCATCGGACGATGCATCACACGGAGTGGCGGGTCGAGATCGGCCCAGATCGGAAGACGGTGTTCTACCCGCC
>NZ_LEKE01000032.1:0-204725 GCF_001029585.1 Rhodococcus sp. ARP2
GTGTTTCGGGCTCCGGTGTCGTCGGTGGAGTTGGTGGTGGCGTCGGCGTTTGTGGGTGTGTTGGGTGTTGATCGGGTGGGGTTGGATGATGATTTCTTCGAGTTGGGTGGCAACTCCCTCATCGCGATGAAGTTGGCGTCCGAACTGAGTGCATCTGTTGGTGCCGACGTCCCCGTGCGCATGCTGTTCGGTGCATCGACAGTTGAATCCCTCTCTGCCCGAATCGAAGACACACTTCGTGGCAGCGCGCCGTCGTCGAGTCAGGCGCTCGATGTTCTATTGCCGATCCGGGAAGCTGGATCGTCGGTACCGGTATTCTTCATCCACCCGATGAGCGGGCTGGCATGGAAAGCCTCCGGTCTGGTTCCTCACCTCGACGCGCAGACTCCGCTCTACGGACTGCAGGCACCGGTGATGACGGAATCGTGGCCTCTGCCCACATCAGTCGACGCATTAGCCGAGCGGTACGTTCGCGAGATGCTGAGTGTGACTCCGAGCGGCCCGTTCCACATCGTCGGCTACTCGCTCGGCGGGTTCATCGGACACGCGTGTGCAGTTCTATTGCGCTCGAAGGGGTTCGACGTGAAGCTGGCAATGATCGATCCTCGCGGCACTACCGAAGTAGGGGAGAACCAGGCCCGGGACAACGTCTCCGAACTGGCCGCTGGATGGGGGGTCGACGTCGGGGACACCCTGGATCTCGGTGCGTTGGGCCGGGACGAGATTCTCGCGCTCGGCCGATCGCTCGATTCCCTGTCGTTCCTCTCCGACGAGCAACTCGGATCTCTGTACGATTTTGCGATCTCAGCTGCCTCGATAATCGACGGGTACGTACCGCGCGTCTTCGACGGTGACGCTGTACTTCTCAGCGCCACCGTGGGAGTCGGTTCGACAATCGAACTTGCCGAGGCCTGGAAGCCTTACGTCAACGGAACCCTGGCTGAGACAACGGTCGAGAGTTCGCATCACTCGATGATGGAAACCGATCAGCTCGAGCTGATCGGTCCGCGATTGTCGGCGTTCTTCAGGAGCTGATCGGACCGTTAGAGGACGTCGGGACGAATCTGAGCGAGAAGCCGACGTTCCGCGTGTTTGTCGGGTCAGGTCCCGGGCCAGGTCGGGCAATAACCGACGTCGCTATATGCCTGGCATTTTGGGTCAGAGGTGGCGCTTCCTGCCAAAAAGGCTGGGCAGCTTGGAGTTCCAATGCGAGCTGAGTGAGACCATACGGTTGAGTCACCTACGGCAATGTTTCCTTCGAGGACGCGACTCGACGCCGTGACCGGCAATCCAGACACCGCAAACTTCCGGATAGATCCGGATCCATGAACCGATTCCGCTGTCGTACTCATGACTGTGTGTCAGGCATGCGTCGAGGCGTCGAACGAATCGGCGCAGCCGCAGGTTGTGCAGCAATACATGTTTAACTTCGTGCGCTCGGTAAGTGAAACAGCACACTACGACGAAGGCCACCTGTACGGACACGCTGCGTCGGGCGTGTAGCGATCAGGTGGCCTTCGAGGCAGATCAGGAGTTGATCAGATTCCGAGCGACCCGGCGATGAACGGCCACGACTTGTGCAGCTGATCCTGCCAGTAGCCCCACGAGTGGGTCCCTACCGGCTGGAAATCGACAACTGCCGGAATGCTCAATTCATACAGGCGCTTGGCCATGTTCGAAGTGCAAAGGTTGGTCGCTGCTTCGATTGGGCCGCCGATGATGATCTGGTTCTCGGTGTACGCGCGACCATCGCTCAGGCGTGGGTTGAGGAAGGTGTCGTTCGGAATTCCGGGAAGTCCGTTGCCCGTGCTCATGTAGATCGGTGTCCCACGTAGCTTTTCGGCGTTGACGAGCGGATCGTGCTCGACCCATCCTGGTCCGTCCAGCGGTCCCCACATATTGGTGATGTCGTCGACTCCGCCGATCCATTCCGTGGTCGTCCGGACGAATGCTTGTCCGAGGGGATCGCTGGTCTGTGCGCAGCCACTGTAAGCGGCAACAGAACTGTAGAAACCGGGGTACTCGATCGCCAGGTTCAGTACCGATGTACCGGACATCGAGATGGCCGAGATGGCTTGCTTGCCGTTGCTCCCCAACTCTTCGTTCAACAACGGAGGCAATTCTTTGCCCAGGAAGGTCGACCACTTATTGCGTCCAGCCTTGGGGTCGTCTTTCTCCCAGTCCGTGTAGTACGAGAGTCGACCGCCGACAGGAGTGGCGACGTTCACGTTCTTGTCGGCAAAGAACTCGACTACGTCGGTTTGCCTCTCCCACGTAGCAGCGTCTTCCCCGCCGCCGGCACCGTTCAGTAGATACACGATCGGGCGAGGCTCGGAATTATCAGCGGGAGTGATGACCTGGATCGGAACGACCTTGTCCATCGACGCCGCATAAACATTGACTACGAGTTGACGGTCATTGACCTTCTCGACGGACTTGACGTAAGAGCCCGTCGACGCTGTTTCGGATGAGTCGCCACCGACGCGCGCGGGGGTGGCCTGCGCGAGACCGGCTGTGAGCAGTGAGCCGGCAACGGCCAATGCGCCGATCTGTACGGTGCGTCGCCAGGTCGTGGAATTTCGCGTCAAGACCTCATACCTTTCGGTTGATTCATTGTCGATTGCGACCTTGTCGCATTCAGAGAATTAAGTCGGTTATTGTTTGTGGACTGTTACCGTATTTAGATATTCAAATTCTGGTATGAGGCCACACTCGCTGGATGCGTCTGTCATGAAGTCTCCGCAGCCCGGCGGTAACCCCGAATCGCAGGATATAGAAATACTGCGATCATTCCCGCTGACCAGGCAAGCATTTTCAGAACTGGCACCAGGACTGGCCCTCCGAGCGAAAGTCCGCGCATAGCGTCGACTGCGACGGACATCGGTTGTGCGGCAATTACGGGTTGAAGCCAGACCGGATATGCCATTGTCGGGACAAAACCACTGTTGAAGAACATCAACAAGGTGCACCCAATGGAAACCAATTCGACGAGCGGGACATTTTCCGACATCGTGGCGAGAGCCGTGACCATTACCGCGAACCCAATGCCGAATGCGATGGGTAGAAGTATCATTGCCGCTGCCGCAAGCGGGCCCTGAGTGAACCGGAACCCGACGGCATAACCTACGCCGATGATGACGATCGTGGTCAGTAGAACTCGAACGGCTTCGGCCATCATCCGGCCTACTAGGCCCGATGCGCGGTGTGCAGGAAGCGTCCAGAAACGAGCGAGCAGACCGCTCTTCCTCTCGCCCCGCAAGCCAACTGCGCTGGCGATCGAACCGAACATCGCCCCCACGAGAATGATGAGCGGGACTGTCCCATAGATACTTGATTGCCCGGTGGCCGCGGTGATGGAATTACCCAGAACAACGCGAAACATGATCAAGGTCAACGCGGGGTAAACGAGCGCTTGGATTGTGGTCGAAGGATCGCGCGCCCAAGTGATCAGAAGGCGTTTCGCCTGTATGAGGCTGTGTGTCCAGAGCGCACCAGCCGAACTCTCGGGTAGTGCAGCGTCGGGTAGTGGGAAAGCGAGTGTCCGCCCGCTGCGTATTTCCTCGCTCTTTTCAAGAGAACTCATCACACACGCCTCGTACTTGCCCAGTATGCGAGAGGCCCGCATACCGCTATCAACCCGATCGACCAAGCCGCGACTGGTACCAAGGTATTCGGGGTGAGGCTGCCGGCAGCCAGGTCACGCATGGCGTAGGAGAACTGAGATACGGGCTGATTGCGTACGAAGGGTCTGATCCATTCCGGGAATCCGCTCTCAGGAACAAATCCACACGAGAGCATCCCGAGGATCAATTGGGGAAGTGTCAATGCCTGACTGGTTGCTTGCGGGCTCTTCGATAGTGAGCCGATTGCATCGCCACCGAGCGACAAACACGTACTGAATGTTAACGCGATCACGCAGAAGAGCACGGCCTGTGACAGACCACCGACAAAGCGAAATCCGATCGCGTATCCGTAGATCAGAGCTGCTGTCAGTGAGACGACGGACCGGAGGAATCCACTGCTCATCCGCGAAAACAGTGGAACCGGGCCGAATACCGGCATAGTTTGCATCCGACTGCTGAAGCCAGTGATGCGTTCGGTCGCCGACATCTGCGCCGCTGAGATCGAAGTGAAGGCCATCGCCTGCAAGACGATGATCGGCATCAAAAACTGCGCGTAATTGATGCCCTGCAGCTGCATTACGAACTTGAGGGGCAGATAAAAGCCGACCGTGAAGATCAATGGCGCGACGATTGCGACGAGCAATTCGTGCCGGCGGATCATTGCGCGAACGGTACGGCCGGTGAGTGTCCACCACTGTGTTACAGCGGACGGCTGCGGACGACGATGGCGCCCGATGCGAGCTGCATTTGGCACCGTGATGGACCGTTGACCTACCTGTTTCAAGGCAAGATCTTGAGTTGCGTACTTCGTCGTCGTGGTCACGGCGCATCGCTTGTTTCGCTCGGACGTGACTGCCCCGTCAACGACAGGAACACGTCGTCAAGTGAAGGCCTGCGCAGGGCGATGTCCGCGAGTGGTATCCGTGCGTGATCGAGACGCCGCAGGGCTTCTGCAAGGGTTGCAGAACCACGGGGTGCGGGAATTGCAATTCGGCCGTTCTCGACTGCGAGATCGAAGCGGAAGTCCGGCGGAACCAAATTACCCAACGCGTTGGCTGCTGGTCCCAGCAAGCTTGTCTCAGCGGGAACGATTTCGCAGAAGCTCGCGCCGGTTCGTGCCTTCAATTCGTTGGCGGTCCCCTCCGCGATGACGGATCCTTTGTCGATGACAATGATGTTGTCGCTGAGAAGGTCAGCTTCCTCGAGGTACTGAGTGGTCAGCAGAACCGTGATGCCTTGCTCCTTCAAAGTCTGCACGAGGTTCCACACGCTCTGGCGGCTGCGAGGGTCCAGTCCAGTCGTCGGCTCGTCGAGAAATACGACTTCTGGCCTCACCACCAATCCGCACGCAATGTCGATGCGTCGTCGCATGCCACCGGAGTACCCTGCAACAACTCGCCCCCCAGCTTCCACGAGATCGAATTCTTCGAGAAGATCCACGGCTCGTTGCCTGGCGGATGCACGATCGAGGCCCATCAGGCGAGCGAAAAGTTCGATGTTCTCGCGTCCGGTGAGTGCGTCGTCGAGTGCGGCGAATTGGCCAGTCATCATGATCGAACGGCGAACGTCGGCTGGGTTGCGAGCGACGTCGTATCCGGCAACCATTGCGACGCCGTGGTCAGGCCGAATCAACGTGGACAGAACCTTGACGGTGGTGGTCTTACCTGCGCCGTTGGGCCCAAGGATGCCGAGCACTGTGCCCTTGGGAGCTTGGAAGTTGATGCCACGCAATGCGTGCACATCCTTGAAGGACTTGTGAACGTCCTCCACGACTACCGCCGCGTCCGTCGATAAGGGCATTAATTCTCCGCTGTCTACATGGATGTTCGGGCCAAGCTGTGCTTGGACAGGGCCTCTCGGCACTGTCCTTTCTCGAGCAAGCCGTAGCCCGAGCCGGAGTCACTGGTAAGGGTCCCAGTGGTTGCGGGAACCTTGTACGTCTATCTCCGGATGCACAGTGGATGTTACCGGAGGGACAACCTCGGTCCGGCCTTCGCGCGGTGCGGAGCAATGCAAATGTGCAGCTTGGCGAGAAGCCGAGGTCAGGTCGACCGACGGGAATGTGCGATATCGCACAGTGTCCGGTACCGGGCCTGATTTCGGGTCACCGACAGGTGTGAACCGTATTCGCGAGTGCTGAATGCTCGTCGAATACTACGAGTTCGTACTCGATCGACGGGCACCCCTGACTCGATCATCAAGTCGACTCCCTCTGGCGAGGTAACCTACTGCTCATGGATATCGGCACGTTGTCAGTGGTGGTTCCCGTGTACAACGAGGAGGACTACATCGCCGGGTGTTTGGAGTCCCTCTCGCGTCAAGGGGACGAAATTCTCGAGATAATTGTTGTCGACAACAATTCCACCGACCGCACCCCTGAAATCGTGCGTTCTTTCGAGCAGCGGGATTCTCGAGTCCGATATCTTGTCGAACCGCGTCAAGGCGTTGTTCATGCTCGTAATGCCGGGTTCGACATCGCAGCGGGTGAATTCATCGGTAGGGTCGATGCGGATTCGCGTGTCGCACCAGGATGGGCGCGAGCGGTTCGAAGTTCCTTCGCTTCTCATGATCTTGATGCCGTTACCGGTTTCTCGTTGTTTTACGAGTCACCGTTTTCAGGTCTTCAACGAGCAGCGGTGAACAAAGCCGAGGCCCGTGGCGGTTTCCACGGAATCAAATCGGCGCACGCACTGACTGGTTCGAATATGGCGATTCGGGCGACGTCGTGGCGCTCGATCCGCGACAAGGTCAGTGATCGCACCGACATTCACGAAGACGTGGATCTGTCGCTGTGCCTGGTGAAGGCAGGGATGCAGTTCGGCACTGACCTGGACATGCGGAGCGAAATCTCCGGTCGAAGGGGAGAGACTGGACCCATCGAGTTTCTGTCATACAACAAGGCTTCGGTGACAACGCTCGAGTATCACCAGGCTATGACTACACGACTACGTTTGATGATTCTCAAGTCGTCAATTCTGCATGCTCTGTTGTGGCCGGCGTACCGAATGTACGACCGGCAAACCGATCGGCTGTCATGGCGGAAACTGCTGTCAGGTTCCGGAGCCCGCACTATGCCCGTGGATTCGTGAGAGTCGGCTACATCGTGTCCAGATTCAAGGTCTTGTACAACCTCTCGATACCGCTGTAGTCCTGGACGAACAGGTTGTTGCGCCGTCCCGATTCGATGTCGTCGAGCATCTTCTGTCCGCCGGTTACGGCTTCGATCTCCATGATTGCGCGCCAAGCGCCGAAGTCGGTTCCGCTGAAAGCGCGCATGGCGCCCTCGAAGCCTTCCAATAGATAGCTGCGATCTCCACGATCCAGGGAATCCCAGACCGACACGGCCAGTTCCCCGGCAATCGAGGCATGGCAGTACTCGTCGCGAGCGTGCAACCGGATTGTCGCGCGGTTGATCGACTGCACGCCCGGGTCATCCGAGATCAGGTCGAGGTATGCGGTGATCGACACCTCGGCGACGGTCATGAACGCCAACTGTGTCAGGGCGATCTTGCGAGGCCCCTCGGCTGCGTCGAGGGCTTGCGCCCGCGTGCGGACCGTCAGGACGTCTGGCAGCGCCTTCGACGGAAGCGCCCAGCCCCTGCCTCGACGGGTCGCTGAACTGGCATTGAAGTGCATGAGCGTGTGATATTGCTCGTCGACCATCGCCTGATTGACGGCCACTGCAGCCCAATCTCCGAGTCCGACGCCGAGTCGGTCTTCGGCGAGAACGTCGAAGCCGGGATTGACGACGTACTTCTCGATGTCCATGACGTTCTTGTTGAACGCGATCCATGCCCAGGCTTGCAGGCGTTGCTTCTGCTCGGGACTCAATGCCAGGTAGGTCGGATGCTCCGCGAACGGGAGAAGTGCTTCGGGGTAGTCGGACAACGACGAATCGAAGAGATCGTCCAGTTCCGGCTCCGCCTTCTTCACGGTTGCCCGGCGCGCCCAATTGCTCGCAAGCCGACTGGCGATTGCACTCTCGACCGGATCCGAGGCGTCGTACTCCGGGAGGCTGGGCGGACTCACTCCAGGTCTCATCGTTCCCTACTCTCTGTGCCCTTCGGCAATGCGATCGAACAAGCTCTGGCACTCCGCGTTCAATTCGCCGGAGTGATCGTCGAGCGCTGCCTCGGCGGTTTTCATCAGCGTCGTGAAGTCGCCGAGCGTCTCGGCCGCCGTGTCCACCTGTGAGGTGGCATCAAACAGTGCTTTTCGTGTCGCACCTGCATGCGGATTGCCCGCTTGTACGTCCCAGTACACCTCCGGTTCGCCGCCGGCTATCCGCGCCAGGAGCGCGAGCAAGGTCCGATGCGGGGGAGGGGCGACCGCGAGGAGTTCGTCCGCAGAAACTCCGAGTTCGGCCAGGGCAACGCCGAAAGCCAGCACCGACGCGTGTGTCAGAACCTGGGTAGCTGCGGCCAACCGGTCGTGACGATCGGCGTCCATCACCGCGACCGACGCTCCCCACGAGCGCACGACGTCGAGGAATCTGACGGACTGCGGACCGTCGACGTACGGCACTGCGATGACGGCCCGACCGCGTGGGCCGAGCGACGGACGGAACATGGGGTTGAGTCCGAGGAACTCCCCTTCTCGGCCGGCGTCGGCGATTGCTGCGTCCATCCGCGATTTGACCGACAGCGTGTCCACAACGAGAGCGCCGGATGTTCGAAGGCTCGGTAGTGCGGCTAGAGCGACCTGTTCGGGAACGGCGAGAACGATGACGCTCGAGGACTCCACGTGCGCGAGGATTTGCTCACTGGGTTTCGTGATGTCTCCGACGACTACATCTCCGTCGGGATCGCTGCCTGCTGGGTCGACGACGGTGACGGTCGACCCCCCGGCGCGAAGCAGTTCGACGAACATGGATCCGACGGCACCCAGCCCGCCGACAACCGTCGCTGTGCCTGATGCCGCCGTCACGGCTGGGTCTACCCGCCGTACTCGAGGACCCGCGAGGACACCGCGTCGAGTGCACGGAGCAGAGTGGACGCCTTGACCGTGGTCTCGTCGAATTCTTCTTCCGGGTCGGACAACGCTGTAATGGCACCACCGATTCCGAAGGTCACGCCGCTCTCGGTGCAGACCAGCGACCGGATCACGATCGAGAGGTCTGCGGCGCCACCGAGGGCGAAGTACCCGATCGATCCCGAGTAGACCCCACGTGGGCCGGATTCGAGGCGGTCGATGATCTCCATCGTTCGTACCTTCGGAGCACCTGTCATCGATCCGCCGGGGAACGCGGCGCGGACACAGTCCACCGCCGACGACCCCGGGCTCAGATGTCCACGCACCGTCGACACCATTTGGTGAACGGACGAGTACGACTCGATCGCGAACAGCCTCGGAACGTGGACACTTCCCGGAACGCAGACCTTGGTGAGGTCGTTGCGAGTGAGGTCCACGATCATCAGGTTCTCGGCGCGGTCCTTCTCGCTGTCGAGCAGGTCCTGCCGTAGCGCAGCATCACGCGCTCGGGTGACGCCGCGCGGACGGGTCCCTTTGATCGGCTTGGACTCGACGTTGCCGTCCGAGTCGACACGAAGGAACCGCTCAGGCGAGGCCGAGACCACCGAGATGCCGGTGAAGTCGAGAAGTGCGCTGTACGGCGTCGGATTGATCGAGCGCAGATACTCGAACGCCTGCTGTGCATCGATCGTCTCGTCGACGCTCGCCATGTTGGTCAGACATACCTCGTAGGACTCACCTGCCCGGATCTCCGAGAGGGCCGTTCCGATCAACGACAGGTACTGATCGCGATCATGCCGAAGGCGAGCCTGCGTCCAGACGGTGTCGCTGATCAGCGGAACGGGGGTGCGTTCCGGAAGGTCCGCGCCGATCCGCGCCAGGGTGTCGACGGTCGATTCGAGCCAATCGTCATAGCCGGCGTCCCGGACTTTCTCGCGCAACCTCAAAACGTGAGTGCGGCCCGCGGTGTGATCGATGACGACGGCGCGATCGGCAAACACCAGAGCGGCATCAGGAGTGGGTGCCGGATGGACTGCCCTTCCTCCCGTCTGTGCTTTCAGTTCGTAGCCGAGGTAGCCCACGTAGCCGAGGTTGAAGTCGAGTTCCGGATGCGAGGGCACGAAGCGCGTCGAGAGTTGTGCGTCCAAGTAATCGAAGAACGGAACTCGAATGTGCTCGTCGGACAAGCCTTTTCGGCTGACAGTCAGTACCTCGGCTTGCACGTCGTACGTGATGAACTCGGCCAGCGGCCCCGACGAATCGCCGAGTATCGAAAAGCGCGCACTCGGCTCTGCGGTTGCCGCGCGGTCCAGCCAGAACGCGTTCGGGCCGTCGGCGAACAGTGCTGCATAGGCCGCAGACGGGTCCACTGCAAAATCGAGAGTCACGTCGTCGACGTCGTAGTTGATCGCCGGCCGCAGGTCGGGTGTTTGCGAAGTCGGTTCGGGTCGGATCACCGAATCCAGAGTGCGTCCGACGGACAGATCGCGGAAGTTCGCGAGCAAATCTATGCCGAACTCGGTACTGATGGACTCCGGATGGAACTGAACGCCCCACATCGGCTTGGTCCGGTGCCGGACACCCATGAGCAGACCGTCGGACGTCCACGCGGTACGAACGAAGGCGTTCGGCAGATTCTCGACGGTCAACGAGTGGTAGCGAACAGCTCGGAACGGCGAAGGAAGTCCGGCAAAGATGCCCGAGCCGTCGTGATCGATCAGCGAAATTCGGCCGTGCATCGGTACGGGCGCAACCACCACGTCCGCGCCGAACAACTCGCACAGGCCCTGGTGGCCGAGACAGACACCGAGAAGTGGGAGAGGCGCTTCTTCGATGAAACGGCGGCTGATTCCGAAATCACGGTCGCGATCCGGCCGGCCGGGACCTGGGGAGATGACCACGTTGTCGTATGACGCGAGATCGATGGAATCCCAATCCGCGTCGTTGCGGACCACGGTCGGCACAACCCCGTTGACCTCGGTCAACAGGGTGAACAGGTTGTAGGTGAACGAGTCGTAATTGTCCACCAGAAGGGTGCGGGAACTCATGTCGATGATCCTGATCTCGGTCCGACGGATTCCCGAACAGTGTCCTCCTCCTCAACAGGTGCGTTGATCACCAGGTCTTCGAGTCGACAGGTCTCGGCAATCATCAGCTCGTACAGGGCGTTGAAGAAGTCGGGGGAGAGGTCGTGTCTACGGGCGAATTCACGCGCCCGCTCCTGCACGAGGCGGACGCGGCCGGGTTGCATCATCGGAACCTCGCGGGAGCGCTTCCACTCGCCGATGCGTAGGCAGAGTTCCAGCCGCTGCCGCACCGTCTCGAGAAGTAGAGCGTCGATGGCGTCGAGGTCGCGCCGGAAGCTGTCCAATCCCTCGGCCTCGTCCGGATACGACGAGGTCTGCGTGCCTGCTTCGGAACTCGTTGTGGTCAAGAACTCTTCCACGAGGCCTCCCGGTGCTCGGCGTGACGCGAGGTCGACGATGTGGTGCCCGGAACGCAACCCACCTCCGGACACCGGCACCCCGACCGACCATCGCCGTTCGGGGAGGTGTTCCACGATCGTCATTCGCCGAAACCTGCGGTAGTGCCTAATTCTGCGAAACCTGTTTGGCGGGCGAATCAGGTTGCGATGCAGGCGGGTTCGTGAGTGCCTACTTGGGGGAGACCCAGGTGGTGATTTCGGCGTGGACTACTTCCTTGCCGCCCCGGTCGAAGATCGAGATGGGAACGAGAAGTTCCGTGCCACTCTCGATCGCCGCGAAGTCCGGCAAAGTCTCGAGTCGGGCGACCGCCCGCAGGCCGGTCTCGGCCTTGGCGAGGTAGTCGACCTTCATGGACTTGGGGATCCAGCGGTGCGAGTTCGGAACCGTCGCTTCGCTCAGCATGCCCATTGCGACCTCCGCGAGATTGCATGCTGCGATCGCGTGAAAAGTGCCGAGATGGTTGTGGACGCCCCACCATTTGGGGGAGCGGACCTCGCACAGTCCCGGTTCCAACTTGGTCACCCGGGGGAGAACGGAGGCGAAGTAGGGCACGCGAATGGACATCGCCGCCGAGAAAACTGCATGTCCGAGGGCGTTGTCCGGCAATTTCTGCCATCCGCGATAGGTGGGGCTGGAAGTAGTCATCGGACTATCTTACTTCTGAGTAAGGTTGTTGTCGCGCAGCTCACTCGGAAAGGCTGGTTCGGGGGAGTTGAGGAATCGGGCCAGGTACGGCATACTGGTCGGGTTGCCTTGTCCGGGACGCGGTCGTTTGCGGCCGTGATCGGGTAAGGGTAAGACGTCACAGACGATCGATCGCAGATCCCGTCAGGGTAATCGGGTCAACGACTGTGACCATGCAAGACATGCAAGACGAGAAGTAATGCAGGACGGAAGCAGTACCTACTTTGTGTTCGACATCGAACACGTCCGGTACGCATCACGCGCCAGATGATCGAAAGATTGTCCGGCGCAGGATGAGTGAGAAGGCGACACGCCCGACCGCGTGTACCGGAGAACAATGACAAACGAACAGCGGCAGCAGATCCTGATCTGATCCGATGCTCGGTTTACCGCTAACACGGTCTTCCGAACTTTCGGACTTGGTCCCGATCGCTTCAGTGTTCGTCGTGTCATCGTCCAGGCAAGGACTGTGCAGACGAGGTAGCTCGAGCCTGACCAGGCGGGCTACGAAACGCGGCAAGAAAAGGACACTAAGCGTGGCGGGACAAAAGATCCGCATCAGGCTCAAGGCCTACGACCACGAGGCGATCGACGCGTCAGCGCGCAAGATCGTCGAGACGGTAACCCGTACGGGTGCCCGCGTCGTTGGACCTGTGCCGTTGCCGACCGAGAAGAACGTATATTGCGTCATCCGCTCGCCGCACAAGTACAAGGACTCGCGCGAGCACTTCGAGATGCGTACTCACAAGCGGCTGATCGACATTCTCGACCCGACGCCGAAGACGGTTGACGCGCTCATGCGCATCGACCTTCCGGCCAGTGTCGACGTGAACATTCAGTGACGGCGGAGACAAAAACAATGACTGATACCAAGATCAAGGGAATCCTGGGCACCAAGCTCGGCATGACCCAGGTCTTCGACGAGAACAACCGGGTTGTCCCGGTCACCGTCGTGAAGGCTGGGCCGAACGTCGTAACCCAGATCCGTACCGAAGAGCGTGACGGCTACAGCGCCGTTCAGCTCGCGTTCGGCGCCATCGACCCGCGCAAGGTGAACAAGCCGACTTCCGGCCAGTTCACCAAGGCTGGTGTGACCCCGCGTCGCCACGTAGTGGAGCTCCGCGTTGCGGACACCTCCGACTACGAGGTCGGCCAGGAGCTCACCGCCGAGGTCTTCGAGGACGGCGCATACGTCGACGTCACCGGAACCAGCAAGGGCAAGGGCTTCGCCGGAACCATGAAGCGTCACGGCTTCAAGGGACAGGGCGCGTCGCACGGTACCCAGGCTGTTCACCGCCGCCCGGGCTCCATCGGTGGCTGTGCAACTCCCGGCCGCGTGTTCAAGGGCATGCGCATGTCCGGACGCATGGGTAGCGACCGCATCACGACGCAGAACCTCTCGGTCCACAAGGTGGATGCCGAGAACGGCCTGCTGCTGATCAAGGGTGCGATCCCCGGCCGCAAGGGCGGCCTCGTGATCGTCAAGAGTGCAGTGAAGGGTGGTGCACGGGCATGACCAGCACCGAGACCAAGTTGACCCTGGACGTCAAGGTCGCCGGCGGCAAGACCAACGGCACCGTCGATCTCCCCGCTGAGATCTTCGACGCTCCGGCCAACATCGCGCTTCTCCATCAGGTTGTCGTCGCGCAGCTCGCAGCTGCTCGTCAGGGAACCCACTCCACCAAGACCCGCGGCGACGTCCGCGGCGGTGGCAAGAAGCCGTACCGCCAGAAGGGCACCGGCCGCGCACGCCAGGGCTCGACTCGCGCACCGCAGTTCGTCGGCGGCGGAACCGTTCACGGCCCGCAGCCGCGTGACTACAGCCAGCGCACCCCCAAGAAGATGAAGGCAGCCGCTCTTCGCGGAGCCCTCTCTGACCGCGCACGCAACGAGCGCATCCACGTCATCACCGAACTGGTTGCAGGGCAGACGCCTTCGACCAAGGGCGCAATCGCGTTCCTCGGCGAGATTTCGGATCGCAAGAAGCTGCTGCTCGTCGTGGGTCGCCAGGATGTAGCCGCTTGGAAGAGCGTGCAGAACCTGGAAGGCGTGCATCCCATTGCACCCGACCAGCTCAACACCTACGACGTGCTCAATGCAGACGATGTCGTGTTCAGCGTCGAGGCACTCAACGCGTTCATCCACGGGCCCGCAGAGAGCGCTCAGAACAAGGAGGACGCCAAGTGAGCACCATCGCTGACCCCCGCGACATCCTGCTCGCTCCGGTCATCTCCGAGAAGTCCTACGGACTGATCGAGGAAGGCACCTACACCTTCCTGGTGCACCCGGACTCGAACAAGACGCAGATCAAGATTGCCGTCGAGAAGGTCTTCGGCGTCAAGGTGACCAGCGTCAACACCGCCAACCGTCAGGGCAAGCGTAAGCGGACCCGATTCGGTTACGGCAAGCGCAAGGACACCAAGCGCGCGCTCGTGACCCTGTCCGCTGACAGCAAGCCCATCGAGATCTTCGGAGGACCGGTCGCGTAAGCGCCGGGACTTGACGAGACATAGAGGACGAGAAGACTCATGGCAATCCGTAAGTACAAGCCGACAACACCGGGCCGTCGTGGCTCGAGCGTCTCGGACTTCGCCGAGATCACTCGGTCAACCCCCGAGAAGTCGCTGGTTCGCCCGCTGCACGGTCGCGGTGGACGTAACGCACACGGTCGTATCACCACCCGTCACAAGGGTGGCGGACACAAGCGTGCATACCGACTGATCGATTTCCGTCGCAACGACAAGGACGGCATCCCGGCAAAGGTCGCTCACATCGAGTACGACCCCAACCGCACAGCAAACATCGCACTCCTGCATTACGCAGACGGTGAGAAGCGCTACATCATCGCCCCCAAGGGCCTGGTGCAGGGTTCACCGGTCGAGTCCGGTGCAGGCGCCGACATCAAGCCGGGCAACAACCTGCCGCTGCGCAACATCCCGACTGGTACCACCATCCACGGTGTGGAACTGCGTCCCGGCGGCGGAGCCAAGATGGCTCGTTCCGCAGGCGCCAGCATCCAGCTCCTCGGTAAGGAAGGCAGCTACGCCACGCTGCGTATGCCTTCCGGTGAAATCCGTCGCGTCGACGTGCGCTGCCGCGCATCCGTCGGCGAGGTCGGCAACGCCGAGCAGTCGAACATCAACTGGGGCAAGGCCGGCCGTATGCGTTGGAAGGGCAAGCGCCCGACCGTTCGTGGTGTCGTGATGAACCCGGTCGACCACCCGCACGGTGGCGGCGAGGGCAAGACCTCAGGTGGACGCCACCCGGTCAGCCCGTGGGGTAAGCCTGAAGGCCGTACCCGCAAGAACAAGGCAAGCGACAAGATGATCGTCCGTCGCCGCCGCACCGGCAAGAACAAGCGCTAGGAGGGAGTGAAGGATGCCACGCAGCCTTAAGAAGGGCCCGTTCGTCGATGACCACCTCCTCGCGAAGGTGGATGTACAGAACGAAAAGGGAACCAAGCAGGTCATCAAGACCTGGTCCCGTCGTTCGACAATCATCCCGGACTTCATCGGCCACACGTTTGCAGTTCACGACGGCCGCAAGCACGTCCCCGTGTTCGTTTCCGACTCCATGGTCGGACACAAGCTCGGAGAGTTTGCACCGACCCGCACGTTCAAGGGTCACATCAAGGATGATCGGAAGGCGAAGAGGCGATGAGCAACACCGAAACCGCCAACCCGACTGCCAAGGCTGTAGCGAAGCACGTTCGCGTTACGCCGATGAAGGCACGTCGAGTTGTGGACCTGGTCCGCGGGCGCTCGGTTGAAGACGCCCTGAACATCCTGAAGTTCGCGCCGCAGGCAGCGAGCGAGCCGGTCGCCAAGGTGATCGCCTCCGCAGCAGCCAACGCCGAGAACAACCTCGACCTCGACCCCAGCACGCTTGTCGTTGCTACGGCGTTCGTGGACGAGGGCGCGACCCTCAAGCGGTTCCAGCCGCGTGCACAGGGACGTGCGTTCCGTATTCGCAAGCGCACCAGTCACATCACCGTGATCGTGGAGAGCCTGCCGAAGACCGGAACATCGACCCGTAATCGCCGGAAGGGAAGTGCTCAGTAGTGGGCCAGAAAATCAACCCGCACGGCTTCCGTCTCGGCATCACCACCGACTGGAAGTCTCGCTGGTACGCAGACAAGCAGTACGCGGAGTACGTCAAGGAAGACGTCGCGATCCGTAAGCTCCTCGCCACCGGCATGGAGCGCGCAGGAATCGCGAAGGTCGAAATCGAGCGCACCCGTGACCGTGTTCGCGTGGACATCCACACTGCACGTCCGGGCATCGTCATCGGCCGCCGCGGCGCCGAAGCCGATCGCATCCGCTCCGAGCTCGAGAAGCTGACCGGCAAGCAGGTTCAGCTGAACATCCTCGAGGTCAAGAACGCAGAAGCTGAAGCACAGCTCGTCGCACAGGGTGTGGCCGAGCAGCTCTCGAACCGCGTTGCCTTCCGTCGTGCAATGCGCAAGGCCATCCAGTCGGCCATGCGTCAGCCCAACGTCAAGGGAATCCGCGTTCAGTGCTCCGGTCGTCTCGGCGGCGCCGAGATGTCCCGGTCGGAGTTCTACCGCGAAGGCCGTGTGCCGCTGCACACGCTTCGTGCGGACATCGACTACGGCCTCTACGAGGCCAAGACCACCTTCGGTCGCATCGGCGTCAAGGTCTGGATCTACAAGGGCGACATCGTCGGTGGCAAGCGTGAGCTCGCCGCCAACACGGCCGCACCGGCCGGGGATCGCCCGCGTCGTGAGCGTCCGAGCCGTCCGCGTCGTTCCGGTGCCACCGGTACCACTGCGACCAGCACCGAGGCCGGCCGCGCAGCGACCGCAACCGCCGATGCTCCCGCAACTGAACAGAATCAGGAGGGCTGACGCATGTTGATCCCACGGCGGGTCAAGCACCGCAAGCAGCACCACCCGAGCCGTTCGGGTGCCGCCAAGGGCGGTACCCAGGTGACCTTCGGTGACTACGGCATCCAGGCTCTCGAGCCTGCCTACATCACCAACCGGCAGATCGAGTCCGCTCGTATCGCCATGACTCGGCACATCAAGCGTGGCGGCAAGATCTGGATCAACATCTTCCCGGATCGCCCCCTCACGAAGAAGCCGGCCGAAACCCGAATGGGTTCCGGTAAGGGTTCGCCCGAGTGGTGGATTGCCAACGTCAAGCCCGGACGCGTTCTGTTCGAGATGACATACCCCAACGAGGAGATTGCTCGTGAGGCCCTGCGCCGCGCGATGCACAAGCTCCCGTGCAAGTGCCGGATCGTGACCAGAGAGGAGCAGTTCTGATGGCTACTGGAACCCCAGCAGCAGAGCTCCGCGAGCTCAGTGAAGACGAGCTGGTCACCCGGCTCCGTGAGTCGAAGGAAGAGCTTTTCAACCTTCGTTTCCAGATGGCTACCGGCCAGATGGACAACAACCGACGACTGCGCACCGTTCGTCACGAGATCGCGCGCATCTACACCGTCCTGCGTGAGCGTGAGCTCGGACTCGCTGTGGGTCCGGATGCAGGTGACGCGGCATGAGTGAGGAAAAAGCAGTGAGCACAGAAGAGCGCGCGAGCCGTAAGGTCCGTGTCGGATACGTCGTGTCCGACAAGATGGAAAAGACGATCGTGGTCGAGCTCGAAGACCGCGTCAAGCACAAGCTCTACGGCAAGATCATCCGCCGTACGACCAAGGTGAAGGCGCACGACGAGAACGGCGTTGCCGGCGTCGGCGACCGCGTTCAGCTGATGGAAACCCGTCCGCTGTCCGCGACGAAGCACTGGCGTCTGGTCGAGGTCCTCGAAAAGGCCAAGTAAGCCTGATCGAATCCTCGAGCTGATCGAGTATCACCGAATGGCCCGCTTCCCCTTGGGGGAGTGGGCCATTCGGCTTTCCGGGGGCTTTCCGAGCGAAGGGTTCGAGTTGCGTCGAGTACGGCTGATTTGGTATTCGGTGAACCCTTCCCTACAATAGAACGGTTGCCTGTGGCAGAGGTGTGTCTTCACGTGCGCAGCTCGAACGGTGCTTGCAGTGATCGTCTCCCGACGTCAGTCGGTGGGACTGCAGCTCAGACACGACGCAGGTGGCAACAATGACCGCGCGCACCGGGTCGGTAATCCGTTGCGCACGAAATTCCAGGTCTAGGGAGATCAAGTGATTCAGCAGGAGTCGCGAGTTCGCGTCGCTGATAACACGGGTGCCAAGGAAATCCTTTGCATCCGCGTTCTCGGCGGTTCGTCACGTCGCTACGCCGGGATCGGTGACGTCATCGTCGCCACCGTCAAGGACGCAATCCCCGGTGGAAACATCAAGAAGGGTGAGGTCGTCAAGGCCGTCATCGTTCGCACGACCAAGGAGCGCCGTCGTCCGGACGGTTCCTACATCAAGTTCGACGAGAACGCTGCAGTGCTCATCAAGGCTGACAGTGATCCCCGTGGAACCCGCATCTTCGGACCCGTCGGCCGTGAGCTGCGCGAGAAGAAGTTCATGAAGATCGTTTCGCTTGCCCCGGAGGTGCTGTGATGAAGGTGCACAAGGGTGACACCGTTCTGGTCATCGCCGGCAAGGACAAGGGCGCGAAGGGCAAGGTCATTCAGGCCTACCCCGCGACCGACAAGGTCCTCGTCGAAGGCGTGAACCGAATCAAGAAGCACACCGCGGTTTCCGCGAACGAGCGCGGAGCATCCTCCGGCGGCATCGTCACGCAGGAAGCCCCGATCCACGTTTCCAACGTTGCAGTCGTCGACTCGGACGGAAACCCCACCCGCGTGGGCTACCGCACCGACGAAGAGTCCGGCAAGCGCGTTCGGATTTCCCGGAAGAACGGGAAGGACATCTGACATGACCTCCACCGAAAACAAGGTCCAGCCGCGCCTCAAGGCACGCTACCGCGCTGAGATCAAGGACGCGCTCAACAGCGAGTTCGACTACTCGAACGTCATGCAGATCCCCGGCGTGGTCAAGGTTGTCGTCAACATGGGCGTCGGCGACGCTGCCCGTGACGCCAAGCTGATCAACGGCGCTGTCCATGACCTGTCGCTGATCACGGGCCAGAAGCCCGAGATCCGCAAGGCACGTAAGTCCATCGCGCAGTTCAAGCTCCGCGAAGGTATGCCCATCGGCGCACGCGTCACCCTCCGTGGTGACCGCATGTGGGAGTTCCTGGACCGCCTCGTGTCTGTCGCTCTGCCCCGTATCCGCGACTTCCGCGGTCTCTCGGGCAACCAGTTCGACGGCAACGGCAACTACACGTTCGGCCTCAACGAGCAGTCGATGTTCCACGAGATCGACGTGGACAAGATCGATCGCCCCCGCGGTATGGACATCACCGTCGTGACCACCGCAACCAACAACGAAGAAGGCCGTGCACTGCTCAAGCACCTCGGCTTCCCGTTCAAGGAGAACTGAGCGCATGGCTAAGAAGGCATTGGTCAACAAGGCCAACAAGAAGCCCAAGTTCGCGGTTCGCGCCTACACCCGCTGCCAGCGGTGCGGTCGCCCGCACTCGGTGTTCCGCAAGTTCGGCTTGTGCCGTATCTGCGTTCGCGAGATGGCTCACGCCGGCGAGCTTCCCGGAGTTCGCAAGAGCTCTTGGTGATCTGAGGCCCTCGGGCTTCGTCACACCACGCATGTGAATGGACGTGGGTTCCTTTGGAACCCACGTCCATTCGTGGTTTCCATCGAGTTGTGTATCGCGCCGATCCTGAAAAGAACTGTCGCGCTGCGACTCTGGTTGAAAGCGATCATCGTTCGTCGATGTCGTTCTTCGGTGACGAACGAGCAGTTCAGATTTCGGGGTGCGTCGATACCTTCCCGATCAGCGACCTTCGGGTGGCGGTGGGGGAGCCGACGTGGCATCCCGGTGGACACCTGCGCCAAAGTTCCCTACACTAGAGCGGTTGCCGTGGCTGACGCATGCGTTCAGCTCGGTGCGGTAACTTACGCCGTCTGACACAAGTCGGACGGCCCAGCCGAATTGCTGGAGGCCCACGATCGGATTCGTCCGGTGTTGCATGGGAACCACAGCGAGAAAGGTGTCGAGGTCGACCTATGACCATGACTGACCCCATCGCAGACTTCTTGACGCGTCTGCGCAACGCCAACACGGCGTACCACGATGAGGTGAAGCTTCCCCACTCGAAGATCAAGGCGAACATCGCCGAGATCCTCAAGCGCGAGGGCTACATCTCCGATTTCCGTACCGAAGACGCAGAGGTCGGCAAGACCCTCATCGTCGATCTGAAGTACGGTCCCAGCCGCGAGCGTAGCCTCGCCGGCGTGCGTCGCGTTTCCAAGCCCGGTCTCCGGGTTTACGCGAAGTCCACCAACCTGCCCAAGGTCCTCGGAGGCCTCGGCGTGGCCATCATCTCCACGTCGTCCGGTCTGCTCACCGATCGCCAGGCGGCCAATCAAGGAGTAGGCGGGGAAGTCCTCGCCTACGTCTGGTAAGGGAGGCCACCACAATGTCGCGTATTGGAAAGATTCCGGTCACCGTCCCCGCGGGCGTTGACGTCACGATCAGCGGCCAGGATGTCACCGTCAAGGGGCCCAAGGGCACCCTCGCGCTGACCATCTCCGAGCCCATCGCAATCGAAAAGGCAGAGGACGGCTCGCTGAGCGTCACGCGCCCCGACGACGAGCGTCGTAGCCGCGCGCTGCACGGTCTGTCGCGGACCCTGGTTGCGAACATCATCACCGGTGTCACCGAGGGTTACACGAAGAAGATGGAGATCCACGGTGTTGGTTACCGTGTGGCACTGAAGGGCAAGGACCTCGAGTTCGCGCTCGGCTTCAGCCACCCGGTGCCGATCGAGGCTCCTGAAGGCATCACCTTCGTCGTCGAGTCGCCCACCCGGTTCTCGGTGTCCGGCATCGACAAGCAGAAGGTCGGGCAGATCTCGGCCAACATCCGTCGTCTCCGTCGTCCGGACCCGTACAAGGGTAAGGGCGTGCGTTACGAGGGTGAGCAGATCCGCCGCAAGGTCGGAAAGACGGGTAAGTGATATGAGCCAGACTGCAAACCAGAAAGCCAAGCGGATTCCGCTGGGCAAGGATGCGTCCACCAAGCGTCGTCTCTCGAAGACGCGTCGTCACTTCCGTCTCCGCAAGAAGGTCTCCGGCACGCCCGAGCGTCCCCGCTTGGTCGTCAACCGGTCCTCGCGCCACATCCACGTCCAGCTCGTGGACGACCTGGCCGGCCACACCCTGGCCTCCGCGTCGACCATCGAAGCAGACGTGCGCGTGGCAGAAGGCGACAAGAAGGCTGCGAGCGCGAAGGTCGGTCAGCTGATCGCCGAGCGCGCCAAGGCTGCCGGCGTGGAAGCAGTTGTCTTCGACCACGGCGGACACGGCTACCACGGTCGCATCGCGGCCCTGGCAGACGCGGCTCGCGAAGGCGGGTTGAAGTTCTGATGACCAACATTTTCAACGGAAGGACAGCCTGATGCCGGGACGTCAAAGGCGTGACGGCGGAAGCGGACCCGCCGGACAGAATGGCCCCAACAGCGGTGACAACAGCAACGCTCGTGGGGACAACCGTGGTGGCGGCCGTGACCGTCGCGACGGTGGCCGTGGCGGAAACGCTGCGGAGAAGTCACAGTTCATCGAGCGCGTTGTCACGATCAACCGCGTTTCCAAGGTCGTCAAGGGTGGTCGTCGCTTCAGCTTCACCGCTCTGGTGATCGTCGGAGACGGCAACGGACTGGTCGGCGTCGGCTACGGAAAGGCCAAGGAAGTTCCCGCGGCCATCCAGAAGGGTGTCGAGGAGGCTCGCAAGAGCTTCTTCCGCGTCCCGATGATCGCCAACACCATCACTCACCCCGTTCAGGGTGAGGCTGCTGCCGGCATCGTCATGCTTCGCCCGGCAAGCCCCGGTACCGGTGTTATCGCCGGTGGCGCTGTGCGCGCCGTGCTGGAGTGCGCTGGTATCGCGGACATCCTGTCGAAGTCGCTCGGTAGCGACAACGCCATCAACGTCGTGCATGCGACCGTTGCTGCGCTCAAGGGTCTGCAGCGTCCCGAGGAAGTTGCGGCTCGCCGCGGCCTCACCCTCGAAGAGGTTGCACCCGCCGGCATGCTTCGCGCTCGCGCACAGGCTGCTGGGAGTGTGAAGTAATGGCAGATCTCAAGGTCACTCAGATCAAGAGCATCATCGGGACCAAGCAGAACCAGAAGGATTCTCTGCGCACGCTCGGTCTCAAGGGCATCCGTCAGACCGTTGTTCGTGAGGACAACGCACAGAACCGCGGTCTGATCAACGTGGTGCGCCACCTCGTAACAGTTGAGGAGGTCTAACCATGACCATCAAACTGCACCACCTGCGCCCCGCTCCGGGATCCAAGTCCAACAAGATTCGTGTTGGACGCGGTGAGGGCGGCAAGCGTGGTAAGACCGCAGGTCGCGGTACCAAGGGCACCAAGGCACGTAACACTGTGCGCGTGGGCTTCGAGGGTGGACAGATGCCGCTTCACATGCGTCTGCCCAAGCTCAAGGGCTTCACGAACCCGTTCCGCACCGAGTACCAGGTCGTCAATGTCGGCGACATCGCCCGTCTGTTCCCCGAAGGTGGAGCAATCACGGTCGAGGATCTCGTTGCCAAGGGCGCAGTCCGCAAGAACCAGCTCGTCAAGGTTCTGGGCGACGGCGAACTGACAGTTGCCGTTCAGGTGACCGTCGACAAGTTCACCGGTTCCGCCAAGGAAAAGATTGCTGCTGCCGGTGGTTCCGCCACCGAGCTGTGAGTAATCACGCGTAGCTAGTCCGATGGCCGCAGCGCAGCGTTTGCTGCGCTGCGGCCATCGGCGTCTACCAGGTCTTGTCACAGATTGGTCGTGCATGCCTCGGATGGGCCAGTATTCTGGTCACCGAGTGGCAAATGTATCTTCGGCTTACCCGGTTTTCGTGGTCTGCCCGCTTAGTTCCCAAATGCTCACTGTTAGAGTTCAAAAGTTCGACAGGTCAAACGATCTGTCTCCCTACCGTCGTGCCAGGAGGATCTTTGCTTTCCGCCTTCGTCTCGGCCCTCAGGACCCCAGACCTGAGGCGGAAGATCCTCTTCACCCTCGGCTTGGTGGCTCTGTATCGGGTCGGCGCTCTCATTCCGTCCCCAGGTGTCGACTACGGCCGCGTGCGTCAGTGCATCGATATCGCCAACTCCGGTGACTCAGCAGGTATCTACTCGCTGATCAACCTGTTCTCCGGTGGCGCTCTGCTGCAGATGTCGATCTTTGCGATCGGCATCATGCCGTACATCACGGCAAGCATCATCGTGCAGCTGCTGACCGTGGTGATCCCGAAGTTCGAGGAACTTCGAAAAGAAGGCCAGTCCGGTCAGGCCAAGATGACGCAGTACACGCGTTACCTGTCCATCGCTCTGGCAATCCTGCAGTCGACCGGCATCGTCGCTCTTGCGGCACGCGGACAGTTGCTCCAGGGCTGTGACGACATCATCGCCGACAAGTCGATCTTCGGTCTTGCCATCATCGTGCTGGTCATGACTGCCGGTGCTGCCATGGTCATGTGGTTCGGCGAGGTCATCACCGAACGTGGCGTGGGTAACGGTATGTCGCTCCTCATCTTCGCCGGTATCGCATCGCGTATCCCGAGCGAGGGCAAGTCGATTCTCGACAGCCGCGGTCCACTGGTCTTCGCCTTCGTCTGCCTCGCAGCGCTGTTGATCATCGCCGGTGTCGTCTTCGTCGAGCAGGGTCAGCGCCGGATCCCGGTTCAGTACGCAAAGCGGATGGTCGGACGCAAGATGTACGGCGGATCCTCGACGTACCTGCCTCTGAAGGTGAACCAGGCCGGCGTCATCCCGGTGATCTTCGCGTCTTCACTGCTGTACCTCCCGAACTTGATCGCACAGCTGACTTCGGCCAGTAAAGCGGTCGACCCGAGTTGGTGGCAGCGCCTCATCAACACCTACCTGGTGAACCCGGCCAACCCGGTGTACATCGCGATCTACTTCGGCCTGATCGTCTTCTTCACGTACTTCTACGTCGCCATCACCTTCAATCCCGAAGAGCGCGCCGACGAGATGAAGAAGTTCGGCGGCTTCATCCCCGGTATCCGACCAGGTCAGCCGACCGCGGACTACCTCAACTACGTGCTGAGTCGCATCACCCTTCCGGGTGCGATTTACCTCGGCACCATTGCTGTTCTGCCCAACCTGTTCCTCGACATCGGGAATGGCGGCGGCGCGCAGAACCTGCCGTTCGGTGGCACCGCGGTGCTGATCATGGTCAGCGTCGGCCTGGACACCGTGAAGCAGATCGAGAGTCAGCTAATGCAGCGTAACTATGAAGGGTTCCTCAAGTGAGACTTGTCCTCCTTGGTCCTCCCGGTGCCGGCAAGGGCACCCAGGCCGCTATCTTGTCCGAGAAGTTCGGCGTTCCCCATATCTCCACGGGTGATCTCTTCCGCGCGAACATCGGTCAGGCCACCGCTCTCGGTGTGGAAGCAAAGAAGTACATCGACGCCGGCGAACTCGTACCGAGTTCGATCACCAACGACATGGTGAAGGCTCGCGTCGCAGAGCCGGACGCAGCAAACGGTTTCCTTCTCGACGGATTTCCGCGCTCGGTCGAACAGGCTCAGGCACTCGAGGGAATCTTGAAGGATCTCGACACCAAGCTCGACGGTGTTCTCTCTTTTGTCGTCGACGAGGACATCGTGGTCGAGCGCATGCTCGCCCGCGGTCGTGCAGACGACACCGAGGACGTCATTCGCAACCGACTCCGGGTCTACCGCGACGAGACGTCACCGCTGTTCGATTACTACAAGGACAGCATCGTCTCCGTCGACGCGATCGGCGAGGTCGAAGAAGTCAACGCACGCGCACTGGCAGCGTTGGGTAAGTAATGGTCTTCGGGCGTAAACGCAAGGTTGTTCCGTTCCGCTCCGCGGGCGAACTCGACGCGATGGCTGCTGCCGGTGCGATCGTGGGTTCGGCCCTGGTGGCGGTGCGCGCTGCGGCAAAGCCCGGTGTCAGCACTTTGGAATTGAACGCGGTCGCAGAATCGGTCATTCGTGACGCCGGCGCCGTGCCCTCGTTCCTCGGGTACCACGGCTTCACCGGTTCGATCTGCTCTTCGGTCAACGATCGCGTCGTTCACGGGATCCCCTCAGCCCAGGACATCCTGGCTGAAGGCGACCTCGTTTCCATCGACTGTGGCGCGATCCTCGACGGTTGGCACGGTGACTCTGCCTGGACGTTCGGTGTCGGTGAGATCAGCGTCGCCGATCAGGAACTCAGCGAAGCTACTCGGCTTTCGATGGAAGCCGGGATCGCGGCGATGATCGCCGGTAACCGTCTGACGGATGTTTCGCACGCGATCGAGGTCGGTACTCATGCCGCCGAGAAGTTGCACGGTCGTTCCTACGGCATCGTCGACGGATACGGTGGACACGGAATCGGTCGGGAAATGCACATGGATCCGTTCCTCGCCAATGAAGGTGCCCCGGGTAAGGGTCCTGAACTGGTTGTCGGATCGTGCCTCGCGATCGAGCCGATGCTCACGCTCGGCACCACCGACACGGTGATTCTCGACGATGACTGGACCGTTGTGACGACCGACGGGTCCCGGGCGGCGCACTGGGAACACACTGTCGCTGTGACCGAGGACGGTCCGCGGATTCTGACACTCCGGCCGGAGTAGTTGACGCCGTCGCTGACAAGTGTTGGCAGCGAGCATGATTCACGTTCGAGAAGTCCCAGCCTCATGTCGAGGCTGGGACTTTTTCGATGGGGGAGCGGTGTGCGTCGTCACCCTGACCGGAGGCGCATTTGGCCTGGTCGTTTACATCGCGTAACATGGCTAGGCGGTGCGCTATGCGCGTCGATAGTTCGTGTGCTTACGCCCGGATCGCTCCGGGATCGGGCCCCCGAAGTGCCGACGATCTTTCCATTGCGTGCCAATGTAACGGAAGCCGATGCACGAAGCATGCCAAACCAAACGGATCGCGGAGGATATGGCTAAGAAAGACGGGGCCATCGAGGTCGAAGGACGAGTAGTCGAGCCGCTGCCCAATGCGATGTTCCGCATTGAGCTCGAGAATGGCCACAAGGTCCTCGCCCACATCAGCGGAAAGATGCGTCAGCACTACATTCGCATCCTCCCGGAAGATCGCGTTGTCGTGGAGCTCTCGCCCTACGATTTGTCGCGCGGACGCATCGTTTACCGCTACAAGTAACGAACTTCCCGGACCTGACCTGGGTCAGGGAGAAGTATGTCTGCCGCGGTTCATCGCGGCGGGCTGCGACAAAACAGGAGATCAGAAGACGTGAAGGTTCAGCCGAGCGTCAAGAAGATCTGCGAGAAGTGCAAAGTGATTCGCCGTAACGGTCGAGTCATGGTGATCTGCGAGAACCTGCGTCACAAGCAGCGTCAGGGCTAGATCTAGCTTTTCGAAGATCTGCTTGGCAACAAGCAAAGAAGACCTCCCAGTACCAGCCATTGTTGACGAGACCCCACGCGATCGTTCACCGATCGCCAAGGTCGGACAATGGTTCACCCCCGGCACGGAGGCCGGGGCCCCACTGAGTTAGTTGATGAGATCATCTGCGCCTTCGGGCGTCGGTACTCGGCAAGAGGCACAGGGGAAGGGCTGGGAGCAGACCTCCGCACACCGATAAGGAAATGCCACCATGGCACGTCTCTCTGGTGTTGATCTTCCTCGCGAAAAGCGCATGGAGATCGCACTGACATACATCTACGGCATCGGCCGTACCCGCTCCAAGGAAATCCTTGACGCCACCGGCGTCAGCCCGGATCTCCGGAGCAAGGACCTCTCGGACGAGGACCTGGCAAAGCTCCGCGAGTACATCGAGGAGTCGCTCAAGGTCGAGGGTGACCTTCGCCGCGAGGTTCAAGCCGACATCCGTCGCAAGATCGAGATCGGCTGCTACCAGGGCCTGCGCCACCGTCGTGGTCTGCCCGTGCGTGGTCAGCGCACCAAGACCAACGCCCGTACCCGTAAGGGTCCGAAGCGCACCATTGCCGGCAAGAAGAAGGCGAAGTAATGCCCCCGAAGTCACGTAGCACCGGTCCGAAGAAGACCCAGAAGACGCGTCGCAGGGATAAGAAGAACATCCCGCACGGCGCCGCTCACATCAAGAGCACCTTCAACAACACCATCGTGTCCATCACGGACCCCGCCGGAAATGTTATTTCCTGGGCGTCTTCGGGACACGTCGGCTTCAAGGGTTCGCGTAAGTCGACTCCCTTCGCCGCTCAGCTTGCTGCTGAGAGCGCTGCCCGTAAGGCGCAGGAGCACGGTGTCAAGAAGGTTGACGTCTTCGTCAAGGGACCGGGATCCGGTCGCGAGACCGCAATCCGTTCCCTCCAGGCTGCTGGCCTCGAGGTCGGCACCATTTCCGATGTAACCCCCCAGCCGCACAACGGCTGCCGTCCGCCCAAGCGGCGTCGGGTATAGCGGGAAGGATAGGTAGAAGAAAATGGCACGTTATACCGGACCCATCACCCGCAAGTCGCGTCGTCTGCGCGTCGACCTCGTTGGAGGCGACCAGGCATTCGAGCGTCGCCCGTACCCGCCCGGACAGCACGGCCGCGCGCGTATCAAGGAGAGCGAGTACCTGCTCCAGCTGCAGGAGAAGCAGAAGGCTCGCTTCACCTACGGCGTCATGGAGAAGCAGTTCCGCCTGTACTACAAGGAGGCGAACAACCGCCCCGGCAAGACCGGCGAGAACCTGCTTCGCATCCTCGAGTCGCGTCTCGACAACGTCGTGTACCGCGCAGGCCTCGCTCGCACGCGCCGTCAGGCACGTCAGCTGGTCACGCACGGTCACCTTCTCGTGAACAACAAGAAGGTCGACATCCCGAGCTACCGCGTCTCGCAGTACGACATCATCGATGTCAAGGAGAAGTCGCTCTCCACGCTTCCGTTCCAGGTTGCGCGTGAGACCGTCGGCGATCGCCCGGTTCCCGGGTGGCTGCAGGTTGTCGGCTCGCGTCTGCGGATCCTGGTTCACCAGCTTCCCGAGCGCGCGCAGATCGACATCGCTCTGCAGGAACAGCTCATCGTCGAGTACTACTCGAAGTAAGGCGCTTCGCACCCCGTGAGTGGTTGAGGAGTCTCCGGACTCCTCAACCACTCACAGGGCCGCAGGCCCTTTCCCATCGTGGGCGTCAAATAGTGGACGTCCGTACAGGAGGAAATACCAATGCTCATTTCTCAGCGACCCACGCTGACCGAAGAGGTCATCGCTGATAACCGCTCGAAGTTCGTCATCGAGCCCCTGGAGCCAGGTTTCGGGTACACGCTCGGCAATTCGCTGCGCCGCACGCTGCTCTCGTCGATCCCCGGCGCTGCTGTCACCAGCATCCGTATCGACGGCGTTCTCCACGAGTTCACCACCGTCCCGGGAGTGAAGGAAGATGTCACCGACATCATCCTGAACCTCAAGGGCCTCGTCGTGAACTCCGAAGAGGACGAGCCGGTCACCATGTACGTCCGCAAGCAGGGCCCCGGCGCTGTTACTGCAGGCGACATCGTGCCCCCGGCAGGCGTCACCGTGAACAACCCTGATCTGCACATCGCCACCCTGAACGACAAGGGAAAGCTGGAGATCGAGCTCGTTGTCGAGCGCGGTCGTGGCTACGTCCCCGCCGTCCAGAACAAGGCGTCCGGCGCAGAGATCGGCCGTATCCCGGTCGACTCGATCTACTCGCCGGTGCTCAAGGTCACCTACAAGGTGGAGGCCACTCGCGTCGAACAGCGCACCGACTTCGATCGGCTCGTTCTCGACGTGGAAACGAAGAACTCCATCACCGCACGGGACGCGCTCGCTTCGGCGGGCAAGACCCTGGTTGAGCTCTTCGGCCTGGCCCGTGAGCTGAACGTCGAAGCAGAAGGAATCGAGATCGGACCCTCGCCCGCCGAGGCCGATCACATCGCTTCCTTCGGACTCCCCATCGAGGATCTGGACCTCACGGTCCGCTCCTACAACTGCCTCAAGCGCGAAGGTGTTCACACCGTCGGTGAGCTTGTCGGCCGTACCGAGTCCGATCTGCTCGACATCCGCAACTTCGGACAGAAGTCCATCGACGAGGTCAAGGTCAAGCTGCATTCGCTCGGCCTGTCCCTCAAGGACAGCCCCGCATCCTTCGATCCCACCACCGTTGCCGGCTACGACGCCGCCACCGGAACGTGGAGTGACACTGATGCCGGTTCCTTCGGCGATGCCGAAGGTACCGAGGACTACGCCGAGACCGAACAGCTGTAGCAGCTCAGGTCCTTTACTAGGAGATCATCATGCCCAAGCCCAAGAAGGGTGCCCGCTTCGGCGGGTCGGCTTCCCACCAGAAGGCGATTTTCGCCAATCTGGCTACCGCGCTCTTCGAGCACGGTCGCATTACCACCACCGAGTCCAAGGCCAAGGCACTGCGCCCCTACGCCGAGAAGCTCGTCACGCACGCGAAGGCCGGCACGCTGGCTCACCGTCGTGAGGTGCTGAAGGTCATCCGCAACAAGGATGTCGTTCACACCCTGTTCGCCGAGATCGGCCCGTTCTACGCGGACCGTAACGGTGGATACACCCGCATCATCAAGACGATCCCCCGCAAGGGCGACAACGCTCCGATGGCAATCATCGAGCTCGTCAAGGAAAAGACCGTCACCTCCGAGGCTGACCGCGCTCGTCGCGTCAAGTCCTCGCAGGAAGCTCCCGCCGCAGAGAACGTCGTCGAGGCCGTAGAGGCCGACGCGACCGAGGCTGAGGTCGAGAACGCTGACGCAGTCGTCGAGGCCATCGAGGACGAGACCGCAACTGCGGCCGACGCTCCCGAGGCCGAAGAGGCCAAGAAGGACTAGTCTCCCTTGGTTTCGGCACACGCTGAATCGAACGAGCCCGCCGCCCCCATCGGGGACGGCGGGCTCGTTCGATTGCGGCTGGACATCTCCTACGACGGCACCGACTTCTCGGGCTGGGCCCGTCAAACCGATCTGCGCACCGTGTGCGGTGAGATCGAAGACAAGTTGGGAACGGTACTACGGCAACCGGTTCAGCTGACTGTTGCCGGTCGCACGGACGCCGGCGTTCACGCCACGGGGCAGGTAGCGCACGTCGACGTCCAGGGCGAGTTGCTCCCCGACGATCCGTCGCGACTCGTGCGCAGACTTGCACGCTTCCTGCCCAAGGACGTTCGGGTCAAACAGATCTCGGTGGTTCCGGGTGACTTCGATGCGCGCTTCTCGGCGATGCGACGCTACTACGAGTACCGGGTGACCAACGCGGCATTCGGAGTGGAACCCCTACGCGCGCGCGATACGGTGTCGTACCCCAAACCACTCGATCTCACAGCGATGCAAGAAGCGTCGAATCGGCTTCTGGGCCTGCACAACTTCGCGGCATTCTGCAAGCGTCGAGAAGGCGCTACGACGGTGCGGGAGCTGCAACGCTTCGACTGGGCGCAGGAGGGCACGGTGTTCACGGCGTACGTGAATGCCGATGCGTTCTGCTGGTCGATGGTCCGGAGTCTTGTCGGGGCAGTCCTCTCGGTCGGTGAGGGACGCCGCACCGCCGACTGGTTGGCAGGTTTGCTCGACGAAACGTCGCGGTCGAGTTCGATCCTCGTTGCGCCGGCGCACGGACTTTCGTTGGTTCGCGTGGACTACCCCGACTACTCGGAACTGGCTGCCCGCAACGCGATTACCCGTGAAACTCGCGAGATTCCGTCTTCGGGCGGGTGCTGCGGCGACTGACCGCCTTGATAGAAAATGCCCTCCCACTCTGCGTGGGAGGGCATTTCACGTAGACGACTATCCCGCCAATTGGCGCGCGATGACCAGACGCTGAATCTGATTGGTGCCCTCGAAGATCTGCGTGGTTTTGTAGTACCAGTTGAGCCACATGCGCGGCCGATATTTGCACAGGTCAATGCGTTTGCAAGGGTTGCACCGGTTGCATGGATTACGTCCGCTAGTCCCGCTGCGTCGGGACCAAGCCGGGACCGAGCGTCCCGATTTTCGATGGATACCAGAGCATGAGGTAGCTGTTACTACTCGTCGCTCTGGTTTGATCTGAGGATGAAACGAACCCTATTGCTGATGGTCGCCCCCGCAATCCTGTTGTTGTCTGCATGTTCAGCGAATGAGCCGAGTACAAGTGCGCCCGAAACGTCGAGCAATGCTGTCGCATCAACCACGAGTCAGTCCATTCCCACATCCGATATCGTGCGTTCAAATATTGCGGAGCCGTCGACCTTGTCCAGTGAACCGGTGAGCGGCGACCTGCCGGGTGAGGCTCAGATGTGCAGGGACCTGTTGCAGATGATGGAGCAGTTCCCTGATGCGGACGCCGCGGCGCGTAAGGATTCCCTGACGAAACTCCGTGCCGAGAGTGTCGCATCTGACGAGTGGCAGTTAAAGTCCGAAGAGGAGCAGGCGAGTATGAATCGCGCATTTGACGCAGCAATTGACGGCGAATGCCCGCAGTAACGGCCGGTGCCCCGACTTACGAATTGAGAAACAATGCCGCTTGGTAAGGAAGATGTTCAATCCATTCGAGCCGATCTCGCCGACCTGACGCTCTTCGAAGCGATGCTCAAGCAAAAGGGAATCGATGGACTCATCATTGCCTGCGACGACTGCAATGAGGATCACCGAAATTCTTGGGCCGACTTAATAGGCAACATGATTCGTCTGCTCGCTGGCGAAACCATCGCCCCTGGCCATGGCAGTAGCGACGGGACCTACGTGACTTGGGATTGGTGCCGAGGGTACGCTGCGGCCTACTCGTCGGACGTGCCGCGATATACATCTTGACCGCCAGTCATTGCGCGATGAAAGCCCCCACCTCTCGGAGGTGGGGGCTTTTTGCTGCCTGAAATAGAGAACCCCCGAGGGCTACTCGGGGGTTGATGTGTGGCTGTCTCTCGTTTCTACCGTGATCCCGGGTCATTACCCTCGTGACGATCTGCCCGCGTCTGACGCTCTGTCGGCTTGCTCGGTGAGTCTGTGAGCCACTCTCTTAACTTGTGTTGGAATCGTATCACCGTAAGACGTTGCAAGACAAGCGAAATCGAAATTTAATTGCCCGCACGAAACGGTTGCTTTATCCCGTTGGATACGGTAAATTAATTCTTGTCAGGCCGAGAGGCAAGGCAACAACTCAAGAGAGGAGGTTCGATGAGGACCGATGTGGTCGCTCTCGTCATCGCAGGTGCGAGTCTCGTGCTCCAGGCAATCCAGACCTGGCAGGATCGCAACAAGGACGATGACTAAGTGAGAGGGAACCTGCCCGAAGGTCGCGGGCAGGTTCCCCACCACATCATCTCACCGATCTACTCGAGTCGAGAAAGGGAACATGATGAACGCATACATCGCAGATCGCGGCGTGCAGGCCACTGCAGCTTCGGGCGTGATCTTGGGAGTGCTCACAGTGACGGCGTACAGCACGCCGATGCTCGCCATGTGGGCAATCTGGGCAGGCATCGGGGCGTGGTCGATCAACAACGCGAGGCGTCGACATGGCGCAGCGTAAGACCGCTCGCTACCTGTCCAAGCGACAGATCGCTGAACGTATCGGCGTGGCAGATCCAACGCTGAGCGGATACAACCTGCCCGAAGCGGACGTGACGATCGGACCGATCAACGACGACGGGACGATCCCGCGCGGGACACACCAAGGATGGTCCGAGAAGACGGTCGACGAATGGCAGGCGGATCGGCCGGGGCATGGCGGGCGGCCGGCGCGCAAGGTCTGACCCGATCCTGCCTGCTTGTCGGTGCCCTCGCCTACAGTCTGTCGCGCGGGGTCGGGAGGGTAAGGGAAGACCAGCTCGGCCCCGTTTTACGGAACCTCGGATGTTTCATTGCCGGTCATAAAATGACAGTTCGCTCGGAATCCGCGAATTATGACCTGCGCGTGCAACGAAAAAATCCCCCCATCCTCATGACGAGGATGGGGGGATTTTGCTACAGAGGCGCAATCGCAAGGGTGGTCCACACGCCACTCGTGGAGGATGGAGAGATTGCGATCGCCACCGTCCCGGCAGCTCCGGGAATCTCCTGCAAGTCGGCGACAACGGATAGTGACACTGAGTTTGCGCTGAGCCCGTTCGTCGCCTCCACCAGCTTCGACCTTCCCGACCATGTTGCGTTGGGTGGGTTAGCAGTGCTGTTGTTGACGAGCCAGATCGCACGGAACACGAGGGCTTTCGCGGCTGTGGTGGTGACAGTCGGCGATGTCGCGGACGTGGTCACAGCCGACGTGTTGCTTACAGACGCATCGACAGGGGCAGAGTTCTTCGCCCGTCTGAGCGCGACTGTCGCCGCAACCATATTGGAAGCATTGGCGTTGAGTGTCACGCTCGCGTCCGTGTCTCCCTCGACCATCTCCTTGCCGTACACGACCAGGCGAGAGTTGCCGAAGGTCTGAAGAAGATGCTGCGTCCAGCCGGTCGGCGTGGTCGGCGTGGCAGCCGCCGTAAGCCGCGGTGCGTGGAATGCCAGCAGGTAATCACCAGGCCGCGCATCCACTGGGATGGGGAGAATCGAGGTGGTTGCGGCAGCTCCAGACCAGGTTGCCGTGCCTACGATCTCCATCTCCCGCTTGCCACCGCGAACGAATAGGTGAGGCATCAGCACACCCCTTTGAGTTCGGCAATGAGCCCCTTACCGGGAGTCGTGCCAACGCCGGTGACGTTGATTGTGAGGGCATCACCTGCAGCAAAGGTGAATGCTCCCGATGAGGTTCCGCCTGCGACCTGATTCGCCGCGGCAATCGTTGCGGGCGAGCCAGCGACCTGTATGCCATTCTTACGGATCTCGGCGACGAGGTTGCCTGTCGCGTCGGCAGTCTCGCAGTGGAAGGTCACCTCGGAGAATGTGACCGCACGACGGAGCTTGATCCCTGCCGGTACGTCGCCGAGTCCCACTGTACGAGTGCCGGATTGCGCCACGAATGTGATGTCGTAGGGCACTGTGCCAACTGTCGGCGTACGCGTGTCGGTGAAGCGGGCATCCGTTGACGAGGCCGCTCCGATAGCAGTCCGTCCGGCCTCTGCATCAGCGGCCTTGAGAACACCTCGGCCGACTGTCGTGGAGTCCGTGATGTCGACAGCCTGGGTGGTGACAGCCCCTTGGCGACCGTGCACTGACGAGACTGGCGATGCCGGGTACGTGTTCTCGCGCCAGCTCGACAACTGTGTCGGGTCGTTGCCGATGATCTGGAAGTCCGAACCGCGGTCAGACCTCGAGCACCAGTCGCCCTTCTGTCCCACGAGCGCGAGCATTGCGGCCTGTGTTGCGACCGAACCGAGGAACTCCCGAATTGCCACGGCCGGGATCTGGGACTGGACGAGGAAACCATTGCTGTCGACGTCGGCCTTGGTCGCCAACTTCGCAGTAAGTCCGGTGACGTCAGCCTCGGCGTGAACGTGCGCGGTGGGTGTTCGTGCATTGGTCAGCCGCGCGTCGCCCTCCTGAACCGACGTGTCCGCTTTGTCGAGTGAGACTTGCACCCCGGCTGAGGTCTTCGCTTTGGTGACTGCGCCATCCTGCAGCTTGACGGTCGAGACGCCGCCGTCAGGAACTACACCTTCGGCGATGTCGTCAGCGGCCTGCTCAGCCCGAATCGCCTGAGCCTCGGCACGATCAGCCTGTGTTAGCGCTGCCGTCTCCGAGGCCTGGGCGCCACCCGCTGCCGTTGTGGCGATATCAGCCTGGGTGGTTGCGACCGTCGCGAAGTCGGATGCCTCGTCGCGAGCTGCCAGGGTGTCGGTTTTCGCTGAGCCGACCGCCAGTCGATCGAGCGCGACAGCAGCTGCGTCGACCTCGGCTTCACCCTTCGCTGCGACTGCAATGTCTCGAGCATCTTCGGTCGCTGTTCGATCCGCTGCAGTGGCGAGTGCATCGTCAGCGGTGTCCGCCTTGGCAGCGAGCGCGACGTCGCGCGCGTCCTCGGCGTCGTCCTTTGCAGTGACGGCAGTGGTCGCCGCAGTCTCCGCACCGGCCTTTGCTGCATCGGCGGCGAGACGATCAGCATGGGCAGCCGCGGCGTCTTCGCTGGCCTGTGTGAGCGCGGGAACGACGACGGGCGGGAAGTCTGTCCCGTCCTCGAGTTCGAAGATCAGTGCACCGCCCACGATCTCGACCTCTGGAGATACCGACAAGCCGCGCTCGCCGCGCGTGATGATGACCGAGTTTGACGGCGATCCGAGGTCGACGTGATCGGCGAGGTTGATCTGGTCGCCGGCCACTGCCCAGAAGTAGATGTCGGAGATGATCGCCGGTTGCGCACCGATGCGGACATTGTTGAATCGGGCTCGATATTGCAGTTGTTCGATATTTGTGGTGACCGGGTCTGCAGCCACGATCTTGACGTAGCTCTTGTTGCGATGCGTGATGTCGCCCGTCGGACCAATGTCGACCGTCATCTCGGTCAGCGCCTTGAGTTTCTTGACGCCATTGTCGTTGTACTGCAGCACCATCCCCGACTCGATCATCGGCGTCAGCGTCAGGCTTGCCGAGATGGCGATGTCATCGGGAGTGTCGTCCGGGTCCACCCCGTCGAGGACGAGTGCGGTGACGTTGACGCGCACGGTTGAGTAACTGTCGAATGTCACTGTTCCTCCTCTGGAGATGTAACCGATTGAGCGAGCATTGGATTCAACTGCTCGTCGCAAGCTCGCTGCCAGTCGCCGCCCCACTGGGCGACCCAGTCCGGATCGGGTCCGGTCATGAGCAGCGCCCAACCCTCGGGCAAGTTGACGATGTCGGACGACCGAACTACGTTCGTCGCTCCCGTTGCGAGTTCGATCAACCACAAGTGGGGAGCAATTGGACCGAACTCAGATAACGCGGGGGCGGCGAACTCACCGAGCTCTTGGGCTGTGACGCAGAGTGTTCCGTCGATCATCATGTTGCGGACGCTCCGATCGCCGCCCACATGAGGCGAGTCTTGTCGTAGGTCAATGACGACAGCGGAACATTGTTCGGCAATCCGGTTTGTCCCGAAAGGGTCGCGTGCCTGGCCTGGGGGACAGTGCCTGCCTGCTCGGAGATTCCAGTGAGATTGATGCATCCGATACCGCGAGGTGTCTGCAGTAAGCCGGGTGCAAATTGCCAGCTTGCGACTGCGAATAATTGATCTTGCCTCGCCAGCTCCGTCATGCCGGTTGCGATGTGGTACCGCCGACGCTGATCGGCGAGGATTGCCTTGATGTCTCCAGAGTCCCAGATCTTCACCATGCGCAGATTCGGTGCGTCGTAGCCGTAGATCCCTACTTTCCATGCGTCGATACCGAAGAATCCGGTGTCATTGCCAGTGATGATGCGGACCACTTCCAGCGGCGTAGGTCGATCGAGACCTCCACGCAGGAATGCGAAGTCGACGGTTGCGGTCGAGGTGAGTGAAGCCTGCGTGAATGCTGGGATTTTCGTAACTTCCCAGCTTGAGTCATCTTTGTATTCGAGCGTCTGCATCATCGTGTCCGGGAACGTGACGATGTCCTTACCACCAGCAGACGCGTACGTCGGAGTCGTCACTCCGGTGCGCGTGATGTCTTCGAGACTGGTGAGCTGCTGGCCTTGAACCGCAATGAGCTCACCCAGATCGTCGACACGGGCACCTGTTTCGCCGCCGTTTCGGATGTACTCGGCGCCGGTCTGTGCGTTTTCCTGGAGCTGTTCGTCGATCGATCCGGAGACACTCGTCTGATTGGTGGGCGTGTAGTAGAACGTCATCACGCCGCTCCGGTCAGCCGAATCCGCAACTGAGCGAGGTTGTTACGGACACTCCAGCTCGACGAGCTTCCGGCCTTTTTGACCGCCGAGACATACAGGACCGCCTGAGTGTTCGCAGCGATCACGCCATCGGTCGAGCCGGGGAGGATTGCCACGTCGGAGTGTGCTCGGAATGCGACCTCGCGCCAGCCCTCGCCGTCCTGCCCCTTGCCGTATCCGAGAAGTGGACCGGAAACGGGGTCCCCGAGACGGATCTCGAGGTCGATCTGGTGGCCGACTTTTGCCTCGCAGTCGACGCCGCCCGCGAAGTCGAACCTGTACGGGTACGCCTTCGGTGGGATGGTGACGACGGTGAGCTGATGACGGACGTCAGAGGACAACTTGGTGACGTTCGGAAAGCCGGACGGGGGTACGACGTACTCCTCGATCGGCGTGCGTACGGTCGACCAGTTGAGCTTGCCGGTGGCGGCATTGAATGCGAGGACTTGGCTGGCCGTCGGTGCGGGACCTGCGACGTCGACCGATGTGAAGATTGGACCCGAAGCGCCAGGCGGGCCCGGTTCACCCTCTGGCATTTCAGGCAGGTGCAGGTGGACGGCATAGTCGCCGTCAGTGCCGGTGACCTCGACGCCGAACTCGCCGTCGACGGGCGTGCCGTTGATGGTGAGTTGGCCGGCGTGCATCGTGGGAGCGGGGCCGGTGAGCCCTGGTGTTCCGTAGGCATTCGCGTAGATGACGAAGCCGTCGCCGTCCCAGATCCATTGGTCGTCGGTTTCTACGTTGCGATACGCCCAGTTGACCTCTGCGGCGCCGAGAGTGGTGGCGAGACCTTCGAGTTGCGACTGCGTCCGATCGCCCTTGTGGATGGCGCCAGGCGGTCCCGCTGGGCCAGGTGCGCCCTCGTATGCGGGTAGCCCGAGGACCGCGGTGCCTGCTGCGCCGTTCTGACGGCGGCGCACATGCAGGTACGTCTCGGTCATCGGCGGCATGCCGGGCTGTTGCGGAATGCCGTAGATCTCAATGTCGGCTGTCAGTGTCTCGATCGGATCACTTGGCATTGGAAGCCTCCCGTACTTTCGTGGTCAGCGCCGCCCATGCGCCGCGTCGTGTTTCTTCGATGACCGTGATGCCGGTCGGTCGGTGCACCAGCCGGAAGGCTTCGTCGTTGCCGAGCGATTTGATCTCGACGTCGCCGAACTCGGGACTGCTCTCCACGACCGCGCGAGCCAGCCACTGACCGCCGTCGTAGATGAGGTTGTCCTGCCAGTTGAGGACCGCTTGTGCGAGCAGTTCGGATTGCCCCTCGGGGATCTTCGCGACGCCGCCGTTCGAGACGGGCGCCTCCTGGAGGAACCTTCCGAGCTGCACAACGCGAGGGTCTGACAGCGGAATTGCTTCTGGCTCTGGGTGGGTCATGCGTCCTCGCTATTCGATCGGGGCCGGCGGATATTCGTCCGACTCGGTGCGACAGTGGCGGGCGTGGTAGATGTCCTGCTGGTGTGATCGCTCGCGCCACGCGTTGCGACTGGCGGTCATTCGGTCGTAGCGCGCTTCCATATCGTCGGCGCGCTGCCAGGCTTCGTTCTCGCTCTCGCGGACGCGGACGAGTTCTGCGGCGACGGCAGTGTTCTGCGATTCTTCACGGGATCGGGCGCCCAGACGTCGGGCCTTGAGGGCCGCCAGCGCAGCCTGCAAGGTTGTACCGCCGCCGAAAGCTGTTACGAGAAGGGCTATTTCCGTGGCGGTGAAGCCGAACATCTACCCGCCCTTCGGTGTCAGAGCCCCCGCTAGTCTGCGCAACTGCACATGCCTGGCGAGAAGATGCAGTGCGTAAGCAGTGATGACGGCCGTTTGGGTCAGGCGCGAGAGTTCTCCGTTGAGTGTGATCTCCCACAAGGCGACGAGGTAAAGGCACAGTCCCGCGACCACGAGCAAGATTGCAGGGTGCTCGATGAGGTACCGCTCCGTGATCGAAGCAAACATGCAGAGTGCGCCGCCGAGAAGTAGGAAGATTCCCCACACGGTGGCAGTGCCCGCGCCGAGGACATCGGCAATTGTCCGCGGCGTCCAAAGGATCGATGCGAGACCGGAGACGGTAACCACCGCGTACGCGCCTGTGCGCAGCGACCGCTCGGCGATCGCTGCGAGAACAGGGCGCGGCACGTCAGTCGTCCGATCGCTGCCCGGCGCGGTGCTCGCCGACAGTGATCTCTCGTGGCGCTACCGGGGCGAGTGAGGGTAAACCTTTGGCGGATCCAAAGTTGGTCGAGACCAGCGACGTCAGCACGGACACGAACGCGGCTGTTGCGGCGAGGGTAAGCGCGTCGCGCCAGTTGATATCGGAGAGGGTGCCAGTTGCCGGGATTGCTCCAACGAGCGCACTGACAAAGGTGCGCGCGACCCGGTCTGTCAGATCGATGAGGAAGTTCCCGGACGTGAGTGCCGTCGAGGTCGACAGTGCGATCAGGAAGGACACGATTGCGGCGAGTGCGGCCGAGGACAGTGCAGTCGTCCAGGAGACAGATGCGATGGTCGCCCCGCCTGCGAGGAAGATGAGCAACGTCTGAACGAACGTCTTGCCGGTTCGGTCGAGTAGGTCCAACCAGAACGCTTTCGTGTCCACCGTGCGCGCGCCTTCGAGGGCCGGAGTGGTTTCAGTCATGATCACTTACCTGCTTTCAGGAGTTTGAGAATCTCGTCGGTATTGCGTCGAGCGATGGCAGCCTCGCGATAGGTAGCAAGGACGTAGGAGATCAGCGATCCCCGACGGGCTGCGCTTGGGCTGGTCGGATTGACGTCGGGGTCATCCTTGTTGTCGAGGAGGTCGACAGGGTTGACATATCCGTCCCAGACGACTTCATTCCAGATGTCCGCCAGACCTGCTCGGCCCCACATCTTTCCGTCGGTGACGTTGTAGAACTTCTTCTGAAACACCTGCCGGACGAGGTGGGGAACATTCCACTGTCGGGCGGCGGCGTTGACGGCGTTCTCGTCGAGATCCACGTCATTTCCTCCAGGGTTTGCGCCCGGCGTACCGGGCGGATTGTCGATGAGTTGCTGCACGTCCCGACGGAAGGGGCCCATATCAATGCCGAAGGGGTCGATCTTGCCTTCTGAGCTGTATTCCTTATGTCCGACAACGTCACCCATCAGGCCGCCCTCCGTCCGATCTTGCGCATGATCGCGGCGCAACCACGCTTGTATGAGTCCAGTTGCACGGCCGGCCATGGCTGGCCGACGCCGTTGTTCACGGCCTCGATGCCGATGGTGTGGAAGTTGGCGTTATTCGTCGGCCATCCTGGCCACGATCCGCGCCCGGCATGCCAGCACACACCGACAGCGATCACGCGCCATGTGCCATCACGTTCGAGTACCAACTGCGCCAGTGGCCCCGGAAGATCTGGGCGCCCGTTCTGGACAATGCGCCAATCGTTGCTGCCGCCGCCGGCCGTGTGGTGACACAGCACGCCTCGGATATCGAGGAAATCTCCGTGCCCTCGGTCTCGCCATCCATCGTGTTCGATGACGGTCAGCCCTTCGGCGCGGAGGACATCTGCTAACCAGACGGGATCGCCTGACCAGGTCATGTTCGAGTCCTTTCGTTTACGTGAAAACGCGATGCGCGGCCTACGTTCCGAGGGCCACGCTGGTGATCCAGGCGCCGAAGCGGCGGAGCTTGCCGAGTGCAATTTCGCCCGGCGCCTTCTCTGCCTCGCCTGAACCGATCTGCAGCGTGAACTCACCGCGAACGCTGCGGCTGTCCTCGTAGGTGATTTCCTCGAGGGTGTCGACGCGAATGGTCCCGTCCGACAGTGAGTAGCCGACGGGTTGGCCAACTTTGAGATGCAGGCCGACGTAGTACGGCTTGCCGTTCGAGACCTTGATCGACTGTGAGACGTAGTCCCGGTGATCGAACAGGGTCTTCTTCATCGCGGCCCAGGCGTTCAGGGAGAGGCCGGTCGTGGCCGATTCCGCGAATGCTTCCTTGAACCGCCATACGCCCGCGGCTTTCGCGCGTCGCGCATCCTCGGCACTGTGGAATGCCATGACGACATCGCTGACCTGGTCTTCGAAAATGCCGAGATTCAGTCCGGGAAGCAGCATTCCGAGAAGCAGGTTGAGTCCGGTCTTGATGCCGGTATTCAGCCAGCCGGGTGATTTTCCGCCCACGGTGGCTCGCGATGCCAGTGGGATGTGCGTGACTTCCTCAGCCTCGTCAATCGTCGAGTGTTGGCCAAGGCGGTAGATCGCGAACGGTTTCTCGGGGATCTGGCCGAACTGCTTTTGCAGGTAGTCGTCGTACGTCTCGGGATCGAGAATCGGGTAGGAGATCCACTCGATCGCATCGTCGAGCATCTGCAAGCCGGTGCGGAGAATGCCGTCGACGACCGTGCCCGTGAAGTCGGTGGGCTGATTGCTGACTTTGAAGTCGATGACGAGCGTCGGCCGGTCGATGATCCGATGCTCGGGGAACGGCTGCTCGTCCTCCTCTGGATCAATCAGATCCGCCGTCATAACGAGGTTCTCGGTACTGCAGACGTCTTGTGCGAGGTCCATGTACTTCGTCATTCGGGCTGTTGTCGACGTCCACCCGGAGGTGTCAGTCAGCCCCCGACCGCGTGGGTTGACCATGATCGGGTGAAACTTGCTGCCTTGCAGTCGACGGAGGTTTTGCTCGAGTGCATCTTTGAGCTGACTGATAGCGCCACCGAGGCCGAACCAGTTCTTGGGCCACTGGAATTCGGCCAGGCTGTTCGCGTTCGGCCAGATCCGGATCCAGTTCAAATGCTCTAGCGCATGGACGCCGATGACCTGGATGAATCGCTGGCCGTGGTCCCACACTCGGGCGAACGTTGTTGTGAACCAGAGTGTTTTGTACCCAGGCAGGTTGATGACGATCGGGCGTGTGGCTGCGCGGTCCTGGCCGTAGAAGTACTCCGACCATTCGGGAGTCTCGGGCACGCGGATGGCGATGCCGCCGGCCGCGTTCTTCTTCTCTGTGAACTTGAGTTCGCGATAGTCGCCGACGTAGCCGAAGGTCTCCATGTCCTTCGTCATGAACCGCACACGCGCACGAGGTCGGCCGTATTTCTTGCGCTCTGCCTCTGCCTCGGCTTGCAGATCTGCGTACGTCTGCGCGCTCACAGCAGGCCCTCGTGACGTTGCGCGAGCGTGCCCCAGAGGGCGGTGTTCGCGTTGCCGCCTTTGACTTCGAACTTGACGCGCGTGACCTCGTCGGCGGGGCATGGGTTGGGGAAGTGCTTGCCACGCATCAGCGGCCACAGGTTCCGCTTTACGCCGTTGATGGTGGTCGCTCGAAGTGTTGGCCGGACTTGGTCAGTGTCGATCAGGATCTCCTCTCCCACAATCGCCGCGGGGATGGTGACGTCCATGTCGGCGTACATCAGTCGAAGTTCGCCCGGTCCGGTGAAGATGAACTTCGGCCAGCCGTCGACCTCGTCAGAGGGGTGCAGGTAGAGGTCGCCCTTGCCTGCGAGCGTCGAGTTCGACCATTTGGCAGTCGAATCCGCAGTACGCGCATGGGGGCGATCGACGAGAAGCATCACGTCGTACGTGCAGCCGCGCGTGATTGCCGGGTCGAATCCGATTGCCGGCGTCATCGATCCTCTGCGAACGGCGACCGAGCGCCACCCCTGCACGTTGGTGTAGATGCAGAGGTAGCCCTGTGTCTCGCGGCGAACCTTCGACTTGAACCACTTGGCCAGCAGCCGAGCGTGATCCACGGTGTTACCGAGGATGTGAACGGGGATGTCGATCTGGCCGTGATCGATGCGGCTGCCGACGTAGTCCTCGCCCTCGTCGCGTGCTGCAGCGTCGAAGATTGCCGCAACTTCGATGTCGCCCAGACCTTCCGGACCCTGACCGAGCCACATGCCTTGGGTGCCAGCGTCGGCCCCGCCGGACAGGAAGAACACTGTCCCGTCCGGCGCGACGTAGTAGACGATCGTGGAGTTGCCCGCGATCAGGCTCATCCGAGCCACCCCCCAACCAGAGCATCGGAACGTAGGAGTCGCGTGGCCTCGGTATGCAAGGCCTTGCGGACGCCATCGGCGTCCTCGGTGATGAGCTTCTCGATGTTGATGAGCGGGCCTCGATTGCTCTCGGCAGGAAGGTCGCTGTTCGCATCGTCGGGTGCGGGCGCACCGGACTGCACGGGAGCGATGTCCTTTGAGACCTGCGAGTTCGGGATGAGCGGTAGGTCCGCCCAGGCCCCGAGCCCGAAGAAATCGAGGGTGTCTTTCGTGGTCTCCTTCGCGAAGTCGGAAGCCGTCTGGCCTGCGAAATCACTGAGAGACATTGCGCTCGGTGAGCCACTCGACGAACTCGATCCGCTCGACGAGGTTCCGACCGTTGACGTTCCGGCTGTCGACGTCGTCGATCCGATCGGCGCACTGCCGCCAGATGTGCCAGGCGAGAGCGTGTCGTCGAAGGCCGGGGCGTCGGCGGTCATCGTTCCCGTCGGCTCTGGATCTCCACCCAGGAAGAACTCAGGCGGGAAGTGAGCATGGTCGGTGAACATCGGATCGCGAGGATCTGCTGCGCCTCCGCCCACCTGTCCGTCGCCGCGAGCGCCACCCATCTCGACGAACGTCCCATCGGGAAGTTCGCCAGCGGTGTGTCCGCCGTAGGGTCCGCCGTTGAACCAACCGAAGTTCATCGATCCGGAGGGGCCAATTCCTGGGATCGCGCCACGTGCGGCGAGTTCTTCGGCCATGTTGCCGGTGGCAAACCGTGATCCGAAAGGATCGCGCCCCGATGCGTAGTTCGCCAGCGCGGACATGGCACCAGAGCAGTCACCCCAGTTGACCCCGCCCCAGTCGTACTCAGCGCCTTCGAGCCCGTTCTCTCTGGGGAACTTGTTCATCTGATCGGCGGACACCAGTCCGCCGCCTGCGAATGCGGGCAGCATTCCACGCAGGAAGTCGACGGACGGGACCCATCCGGCGTTGAGCGCGGCGACGAGCTGGGCGCCACCGTTGTCCATGGCTGTTTTCTTGACGACGCCCTCGTCCGTGGATACCAGGGCTGTAGGCATCCCCGAGGTGTCGATTCCGAGAATCGAGTCGGAGGTACCTGTGCCCGGACCCCAGAGTCGACCATCCTCACGTCTGCCTGCAATGCCGCCAGTGGCTAGTGTCGGCATCTTCGGGAACCCGATCGACTTCCCGCCGACTCCGGGAACCCAAGAGGGAACCGTCCATGTGATCGACCCGAGGCTGTTATTCCACCAACCTGCAACGGTGTTGAATACCGACTTGGCGGAGTTCTTGATGCCGTCCCACATTCCGGAGGCTGCCGAGGCGATCTTGCCGGGAAGTTCGGTCACGAAGCCGACGAGGCCGTTCCACTTGTCGACCACCCAATCCTTCGCAACCCCGGCAGCGTCTTGAATGCTCTGCCACATGCCGGAAGCCGCGGCCCCGATTTTTCCGGGCAGCTCGGTAACGAACGCAACGAGCTCGTTCCACTTGCCGACAATCCAGTCCTTGACCTCAGTGACCTTGTCGCCGATCGCCGTGAACGCCTGCTTGAGTAGCTCCCAACCCTGCTGGAGCTTGCCCCACGCCCAGTCCCACGCGGCAGTCACTCCATTCCAGACTGCATCCCAAATCGTCTGAAACCAGGTGGTTTTCGTTGCGATGAGAACGACAGCAGCAACGAGGAGTCCGACCGCGATGACGATCAGCCCGATTGGGTTGAGCGACATAACGAGGTTGAATGCCGCCTGGATTCCGGTCCAGATTTTGGTTGTGGCCGAGGACAGTTTCGACGCGACATCGAAGTCCTTGACCGCGGTGACTCCCTTTTTGACGTTGTCCGCCATGCCGACTGCGGTGTCCTTCGCCGACATGAACCCGTCTTTGAGTCCGATCGCACCTTCCTTGACGGAATCAAAGGTGCCCTTCGCGGTCTCGAATCCTGCTACCGCGCCCGTCATTCCGGTCATTCCTGCGACGGCGCCGAGTAGGGAACCCTCGTTCTCTTCGAGTGCACCAGAGAAGTTGCCGAGCATCGGCAGGACGTTCTCGCCGAGCATGTTCGTGACGTTCTGCTCTAGCCCGCGCTTGAAGGTGTCGAAGGCTGATGCAGAGTTGTCGTTAAGTACGCCGATCGAACCATCGAGTGCGCCTTCGAAACTGCCGATGGCATCGTCCGTACCGGCGAGAGCGGTGAGGAATCCAGGGATTTGGTCGACCGAGAGATCTTCGAGTGGAGCGCCAAATAGGCCGATGGCCAACTGCGCCCGCTTCGCAGGGTCTTCGACTTCGAGGAGTTTCTGCGCGGTCTGCTGGAGTGCATACTGAGCGTTTTCACCGCCGACAGCGATGTCACTTGCCATCAGATCTGCGTCGGCGCCGATTGCTGCGAAGGCCTCTCCGACAGACTTATCGCCCGATGATGCGAGGATCGTGAATTCCTTGAGCGCGTCGCCTGTCTTGTCGAGCGCGATTGCGCCGCCCTGCGATGCGGAGATCAGCAGATTGAAGGCGTCCTTGCCGTCGAAGCCGAGGGCTCGGAAGTTGGTGCCGTACTCGTTGAGAATCTCAGGCAGCTCGCCCCGCATCTCGACGGAGACCTCTTGCATTCCTCGGGTGAGGAGGTCGAAGGCTTCGTCAGCACTTCCAGCGAACCCGTTGGTCATGAGCTGGCTGGCGGCCTGCACAGACCCTGAGACGTCCATGTCGAAGATGTCTGCGAAACCGGACGCCTTGGCTGAGAGTTGCTCCAGGCGTGCACCGCCCATGGTGTCGAGCGATCCGAACGAACCACCGACTGCGGAGACCGCTTCGCGAATGTCGTCCATAGAACTGCCGACGCCGGACGCGTAGAGGTCACCTGCGACCTGGCCGTAACGCTTCGCTTCCTCGGCGCTCTCGCCGAACGAAGCGGCTAGCTTGCTGCCGATCTTGCCCTGCTCCATGGACTTTCCCATGAGAGCGACTGCGCCGCCGACCCCGGCTGCGCCTGCAGTGAAGGCGCCGAGTTGCTTGATGCCACCGCCGAGTCCGGAGAACATCGACTTGAGTCCGCCGCTTGCGCGATCAGTAGACGATGCAACCTCGTCGGTCGCGCTGGCTGCGCGGGACTCAGCCTGCGAGAGGTTTCGTGTAGCCGTCTCGGCGTCACGGGTAGCGGCCACCTCGCGGCGTTGCGCCGATTCGAGAGCTTCCTTTGCTCGCGTGAGTTTGACTGTGTCCGTGACACCTTCGTCGATCAGCTTCTGATAGGCGGCCTGAGCGACGCGGGCACGGCCGGCGGCGTCAGCGACCTTGTCGGTCGCCTTCGCCATCGCGGTCGTTGCCTTCTCGACCATGCCGCGCGCCTGCTCGATACCTGTGCCGATGTCGCGGCCGATCGACTGGCCTGCACTGCGTCCGACGCCAGCGGCACCACGCGCGAGCGCAGCGCCGAAGTTCCGCATCGACGGGAGGACGGGAACGTAGACGACATCGTCATCAGCCACAATTACTCACCTGCTTTCGCACTCATCGATCGGTGGTAGGCGAGGACTTCTTCGGTCGTCGCGTCTCCTCGATCGCCGATCCGGACGCCGTCCTTGTCCCATGGGAATTGCTTCCACTTGGGCCATTTGGGCTTCTTACGTTTGGTCCACATCAGGCGTGAATCGAGCCAGTCGAGCTTGTGAGCGATCGACCAGAGCAGAGCCTCGACGTTGGTCCATTGCTGGCCCTCGTTGTTGGCGCGGTGAAGCGCGCTCCCCGGGGGCAACTGCTCGACCAAGACGCGAAGCTGGCGGAGCGATATCTCGCCCCGCCAGTACTTCGCGACATAGTCCTTGTGATAGACCTCGATCAGCGCCGCTTCTATCGCTTCCGGTTGCGACCCGAGGATGTCGAGCGCCGTGTAGGTCCCGCCTTGGTCTCATTGACCGCGCTCTGCATGAACGTCTGGATTGCGAGGACGACGTAGCCGGGGCGACCACCAGCCGCGAGAAATTGCTCGTAGGCCTCTTCTCCGAGGTAGTGCTCGGCGACCTCGGCGTCGGTTTCGCATTCTCCGAGTCCGTCTTTCCAGTCGGCCTCTGCGACGACCGGGTCCATGCAGTGCCAGGTCTGTCCGGCAAAGACGAAGGGGAACGTGTCGCGAGATCCTGTTTCCTCTTGACGCTTGTCGAGAATCGCGTCGAGGTCGATTTCCAAAGCCATGATGTGTCAACCAATCCGGTGGTTCGTGGTGGGTACTGGAAAGCAGCGGCGTGGGCGTCGACCCACCAGAGCCACCCACGCCGCTGCTGCTTGTGAAGGGTTACGGCGTGGTCGGAATCGACCAGCCTTCCTTGAAGAGGCGCTTGACGGACCAGCCCTCGGCGCCGGGGTACGCGGTCACTGTGACGCCCATGCCGACCAGCTCGTCTTTCTTGTAGGTCAGACCTGCACGCTCGGTGACTTCGCCATTGGGGATCAGGGCGCGACGGGCGTAGATGCCGTCGATGACGTCGACCGCGAAGAATCGGCGATCGGGATCCTTGATGTTGCCGTCCACGAACTCGACGACGCCGGCCGTCTCGGTCATGTCCTCAGCCTTGGTCTTGAAATACAGGCTGATCGTGTCGAAGCTGGTGGACCACAGGATCGTTTCGAACGTGATGATCTCGCTCGTAGTGGCCACGCGGATGGGGCTGTTGGACTGCCACGGTGTAAACGGTGTCGTGTCGGTCTCGCGGTTCTCGGTGATGCCTTCGTCCGAGATCCATCCGAGGTCGACGACCGGGGCCACGTACGGGGCCATGCCGATCGGTGCGGTGGTTCCGAGCGGTCCGGTGCGGAAGGCTCCGGTCACGCCCAGGCGCACCAGAGTGTCGTCGTAATTCGTCATTACGGTGCCCCTTTCATGGGCATGAGGAACACCCCGACCGAGAGTTCGGACGGGGTAAGGGAGATGGGAGTGGTCTATCGGCCGTGCTGGATGAGGAACCTGTACACGGCGCCCGATCGTTTGACGCTCGGGTTGTAGTCCGGCCGCTTCGAGAACGGCGGATCGGATACGACACTCAGTCCGCCGGGCATCCATCCGGTCAGGAACTCGCGCAAGATCTCGGCGAGGTCGTCGACGGAATCCTTGTTGCGCCCGAAGATGTCGACGTCGATGTCGATCAAGTCGGTCAGTGGGCGACCATTGAAGGGCCGGTGCGCCGACTGGCTTGGAAGCTGCTGGACCTGAATGACCGGCAGCTCACCCTCGAATCCGGGGTGCAACTCCGTGACGGTGCGGATCGAGAGCGCGTCGGGGATGGCCTCGGTCAGCATGGTCTCGACGTTGCGAGATGTCATGGCTTCGACGTGACCGGAGGCTTCGGGGCAGCGACTTTCTTCGGCGCGGTCGTGGACGCCTTGGGTCCGTCGCCAGCGTCAGGCGTCAGATCCTCGATCTTGACCTCGGCGTCCTCTGGCTTCGAATCCTCGTCCGGCTTCGAATCGAACGGGGCGGGTGCGGTTTCCGGTTCCGCTGCGCCGAGTTCTTCCTCGGTCGCTTTCCTTGCCTGGCCGGTGCTGATGAGTCGCGAGGCTTCGTCGTCGGGCAGTTCGGCGATAGAGCCGATCAGGGACGAGTCGCGAACGTTGGCATAGATGATCTTCATCGGGATCAGCCTTTCCGCGCGGCTCGGCCGAGGGCCCGACGACGCGCTTTTGTGGAAGTGCCGAATTCTTCGTCGGCACTGCTGGATTGAATGTTGGCGAAGGCACGGCCCTTGGGACGGGTGCCGGACTTGATGCTGATGACAGCAGAGCCGCCCTCGTTATCGGTGATCTGCTGCGCCCGTGCAGCTTTCCTGGCGGCAACCTCGCGAACCTTGCCGCGGACGAGCTTGTTGCGGTTGAGCTGATCGAAGGTTTCGCGCGACATCGCCATCAGTTCGCGACCTTCTGCAGCTCGGTCTCGACGTGATGCACTTCGCCGGGCTTCATCGGATGCGGCCAGCGTGCGATCTCGCCGACGACCTCGAGGCTTCGGCCCGCCCACAGGACGCGGTCGGTGGCGAGGAGATCGAGATCCGTTCCGGCCGGGGTGATCAGGCGCCAGTTCGAGACCGTGGTGACGGATCGCCCTCCTGCGCCTTCGATCATTCCCGAGGGCTGGACCGAGACAAGGAAGGAAACGGGGGTTGCGGTCGCGTTGTCCCAGTCGAAGACCTCGTTACCTTGCCGACTTCGCGTGACGGGTGCGCGCTGGATTGCGATCGTGTCTGTGAACACTTCAGTCTCCGAACTTGTATCGGGGTTCTGCACCGAGAGACAGACCGAAGAGGTCTCGCTGTGCCGTGGTGAATACCAGCGTTGCGGTGCCGTTGAGCAGCGTTGCGGATTCGACGATGCTGCCGACCGTGAAGGCGTAGGCCGATTTGCCGCGATGATCGCCAGGAATCAGGGCATCGATCACCATCTCGATCGAGACTTGCTTGGCGATGGTCAGCTTCTCGTCCCCGAGGGGAAGGTTGTCGAGCACGACATGGCGGCGAAGCATGATCGCCGCCATGTCGAGTAGCGCTGTCGATCGTGCCGTCTGCTCAGGAGTGAGAGGGCGCCACTGGGCGACTATCTCGGCTGGTGTTGCGTAGGCCATGACGCCCTCTCATCTCACTGTCGTGCGTCGACGGCTGCGGCGATCTCGGCCTTTGAAAGCGCCTTGACCTCTTCGGGATCGAGGCCATGCTCCACGCCGTAGGCCTCCCATTCGGGCTTGAGCGCGGTCTGTGCGGGGCGCTCTCCTGGAGTCTTCGACGGTGCCGGCGCCGGGGGATTGCCCGCAGTCTCGGTCGGGTCTGACGGATCGCTCGGCGTCACTGCGACGTCCTCGTCCTCGTCGGCAACAACGGGGGCAATGGCCTTCGCCTTGAGGAGTCGGGCAGCCTCACCACTGGTGAGAGTGAGGATGTCACCGCGGTGATGCCGTCGATACTCGACAGGCTCACCCCTCTTCTGGACCTGCTGATCGAAGAGATGGCTGAGCAGGACGTACTCGGATGCGCTCATCAGGAGACCACCCCAGTGATCCAGCATGCGGCCAGCGGCTGGTCAGCACCCATCACGCGAGCGCGTGAGGTGTCGGCGCGCCAGGACTCGGTCGCGCCGCCGTTGGGGCCGTTGCCTTCCGGGTAAAGGCCAGTCGATTCGAGTGCCCGCTCGTCGGAGTAGAACCCGACGGTGCCGCGTTCGACGACGAGTACCCGATTGCTCGGCCACGAGCGAGACGTGAGTGGCGCCAGTCCGAGGATGTCCTTCGGCAGGCGTCCGGTGTACGCGATGGATTCCGGCGCGAGCGAGTCCGTGTAGACCTTGAGGAACTCCTCGTTGTCCTGAAGGACGGGGGTGAGTGACGTCGGAAGCGCGATCGTGTCGGCAAGGAATCCGAACGTCTCGTCATCGTCGTCGGTCTCGGTTCGGGAGGCGGAGCCGACGACCTCCATCGCATTGGCGATGTCGTGGCGAGGCTTGCCGCCCGAAGTGTTCCACGCGGCCGACGCGGCGATGGTGGGGATCGCAGGATTGAGCAGCACCTGTCGAAGCGCTCTCTCGTCCGCCCGGACCATCGTGTTCGTCAACTGCGTGATCTGCGTGTTGACGTCATCGATCTTGTTGCGATCACGCATCAGACGCGAGATCCGAACACCGAGGGCTCTGACCGTCGACACGGCGATGCGCGGCGTACCGCGTTCACCGGCCGCGACCGGGATCTCGGCAAATTCGGCGACCTCGGCGACATCTTCACCGAGGTAGAGCGGGGTGGACTCGGAGTAGCTGACGAGTCCGTTGGTGTTGGATCCGGCGTTGCGCAGGAGGACCTCGGACAAGAAGGCGTTTTCGAGCAGGTTGAGGATGCGGGCTGGGATCTGCATCGGGGCGCCGATGAGATCCGAGACCGTGGTGCGGGGACCGTCATTGACGCTCAGCACGGGAACAGTCATGTTGCTTTACCTTTCGGGAGTGTGGGAGGTCAGACGGTCCGCATGAGGCCGACGGCGCCAGCGGCGACGCCTGCCGGTGCGGTGCAGCGGCCGACGATGGTTCGAGCGTCCGGAGTGGCGCCGGCTGGGGTGACCGTTCCGCCTGCTGCGGCGATGAGAGTGTCGCCGAATTGTGCTGCGGCGAGGTACTTCACCTTGGTTTCGATGCCGCCGTACGCGACGGCTACGACGGTCGGCAACGGCGCCGCGTTGAGCTGCGGGAATCCACCCACGGTCGCAGGTTCGCCGGTCAGCGCCTCGGGGCGCTGGGCGTCGGTGAGCGCGACGCCGAGCACTTTGAGGCTCGCTGCGCCTGCGACACCGATGCGTCCGGCCGCGCGTGCTTCGACGAGCTGGCCGCCGGCAATGTTCTCGTCAGGGACGAAGGACTTGGGTCCGGTCTTGGTGACCTGGGGGACGCCACTCATCAGAAGCTCCAGTTCTTGTAGGTGTCGGATTCACGAATCGAATCGGCGGAGGCGGAAACCGTTGGGCTATCGCCGCTCTGGCCGTGACCGACCTCAGACAGCGGGACGGCGAGACCAGCGGGAAGGCCAGCCAGGAGCGCGGTGGTGCCCTCGGTGTCGGCGGCCATCAACTGCAGGAAGTGATCTCGACGTGCGGGGGTGATCGCGCCTCGGCCAAGTGCTGCGTCGACGACGCGTTCGCGGTCCTCGCGCTGCAGTCGCGCGTACGCCTCGTCGCCGCGCGAGAGGCGGGCTTCGAGGGTTTCGCCGTCGACCAACTGCAGGCCGAGTCGTGCGGCGGATGCTGCGACCGCGGTGGGTGTGTCGGCGCTCGCGGCTGCGGTCTCGGGTGGCGTAGTCGCCAGTTCCTCGGCAGCCGTGACGATTGCGTCGGCGTCGGCGTCCTCTGCGAGACCGAGAGCCTCGAGAAGGGCGGTGAGCTGTTCGTCAGTGAACTCCACTGCAGAACCTCCTTCGGGTGTCCCGGTCGCCGCGGCGACTCGGGTGGGGGTGGATGCCTGCGGCGCTACGCCGAGGCGGGATTCGGTTCGACTTGCGAACCGAAGGATTTGGTGACCGGCCGATGCCGCGACTGCGGGGTCGGCGGCCGGCTCAGGGGTCTCGGTGCCGACGTCCTCGTATCTGATGACGACGGGGACCGCCTCGCCGAAGGTGACTCCGTCGACGCCGTCGCCGGCGACAGTGATCGGGATGCGCTGGCGTTCACCGCTGCTGTCATCGAGGATGATCAACTGCAGTGGCTCGAGGTGCATCTCTTCGATCCAGGCGGACCAAGGCGCCTCGTCGTAGTAGGCGCGGCGGACGTCTTCTGTGGTGACGCCCATCGCGACAGTTGTCGGCCGGGGGTTCGGCATTGCTGATCCCTTCATGCGAATGGAAACTGGTGTGCCACCGCGGGCCGAGCTGGCCGCGACGCCGTACATCGCGCCGACGTCGTGCAGTGACGTGAGCGTGCCGATGGCAGGCCCTTGGACTCCGAGGAGTGCGACGCCCGTGAGGACGAACGGGTGGATGTGGCCGAGGGCGCACTCGTAGTCCCACTGGCCCTCGACGGATCTGTCGGGGTAGGCGGACGCGATGACCGTGTGCCCGTTGACGTCCGGTGTGGCGAGCCAGCCGGGCATGCCGACGTAGTCACCGACGAGACTGTGTCCGTCACTTTCGGTGTGCAGATTGTCCACGCGTCCGGCCGCTGGTTCGCCGTCGAAGCGCGCGTCGGTGTGTCCGAGTTTGAGGATCGGTCGCCGTACGGCCGGGCATTCGAGAGCGGCTACCGCATAGGCGAAGTCGTCTGCAGTGAACGTGTGAACCCCGGTCGATGCCGACCAGGTGCCCGCGTGCATCAGTTCGACGTTCGGCAGGTGCGAGAGCGGGGGAGCCTGGGGTACTGGCGGCGAGGTCACGCTGGGACCTCCTCAGTCGGTGCAGGTTCCGATGCTTGACCCTTGGCCGGGATACCGACCATCTGACGAACGGAGATCTTGACGACCTCGTCGGGATCGAGAAGTCCGGCCTGGACGAGCATCGCGAGCGCGGCTGCGGTCGCGTCCTGTCGAGAGCCGATCTCGTCGAAGACGATTCGAGGAGCAGGCACGTCTTCGCCGAAGTTGATGTCGACCAGGTCTTCGACGACGTGGGCATTCGCGGTGTCGCGGATGCTCTCACCGAATGTCTGCACCGACTGGACGAATGTGTCCGCCTGGACAGATGCCAGAGCGAATGACCCGCCCCGATCGAGGTTGAGGAAGTGTGCGAGTCCGGCGAGGGCGATTGCCTTGTCGTGCGAGTCGATCGCCTGCTGCATGTCGATGAGGTTTCCCTGCACGCCTAGCAGCTTGAGGTCTTGACCTTTCGCGAGGCCGACGCCGGAACTCATGCCGCCCTTGAAGGACGAGGCGAGCTTCTGCATCTTGTCGACCTCGGCCTGGTCGGAGTCCGAGGCGGCGGTACCGACGGGGACACCCATACCGTTTCGGCGTGCACTGGCTGCCTGAATGCGAAGCAGTTCGTCTTTCAGGATCCAGTGCTTGTAGGCCGGGCGGAGGAGCGAGTTGCCTGTCCATACGCCAGGTTCCGGATCGCGCACGTACGCAACGAGGCGGTCGACGGGGATCTCCACGCCGGAGATGCCGTAGACGACCTTGCCTGTGCTCACCGGGGGCTTCTGCCTGATCGACTCCAGACCTCCGTCGAGGGCGACGTTGATTTGGTCGATGGTCTTTTGTGGTCGAGGTGCCAGTTTGTGGATGTACGCACGAGCGTTCGCACCCTCACCGACGATGCGGTAGCGCTGCTCGAAATACGAGTGCCCGTACTGCAGCATCAGGAGCGCGGTTTGCAGATGCTCCGACCAGGAGAAGCGGCCCTTGCTGCGAGTGAGTGGCAGGGGGTCGGCGCCGGCAATGGGTAGACCGAGGTTGCGGGCGACGAATTCGAGCACCTCGTCGCTGGCGCCGTTCTGTTCGAGGCGCCAGGTGGTGCGGCGAATCGGCAAACCGATGGCCTGGAGCAGCGAGGACACGCGTCCATCGCCCTTCGCCATGCGTGAATAGACGCTGATCGACTGGGGCCATTGCAGCTCGGGGACTTCCTCGCTCTCGTCCCAGTGCTGCCACGTGGTTCCGCGGCCGTTGACGTATCCGATTTCGGAGGTCGGCGCTGCGGTTGGCTTGGTGTCAGCCATGACTCACCTCCTCAGAATGCGGCGGATAGTGCGTCGAACTCTTCGACGGCGTGATCGAGATCGTTTCCAGTGGAAGGGCTTGCGGTTTCGTTGGCGACTGGCTCGACGCCGAACGTGAGCAAGCCGTAGTGGGCGAGCGTTGCTGCGACGAGCGGGGAGATGATCGCGTCGGCGAGGCGGTCCCACGCCCAGTCGCCGCCGGGCATCGTTCGCTTTGCCGCGTTCTCCAGCGCTTCGGTCAGTGCCGGTTGATCTGTGTGGCTGAGAACCATGTCCGTTGCGGCGTCGAGGAATCCGACGCACGCGGTCGCCATCTGGGGAGCGCCCGTCATTTCCGGTTCGATACCCGCGGCGATCAGCAGGGGCTCGAGGACCTTCGCGGGTGACTTTCGGTCGATGATCAGTACGCAGGGGTCCCAGGCTTCGATGATCTTGAGCAGGTAGTCGACGACCGCCGAGTTCGCAGCCGAGCGGAAGTAGCCGACCTCCAGGTGGATTCGACCGTCATCGGTTCGCTGCGCGGCGGCGATTGCCCACCATCGACCGTCGTGCGATCGGTCCACTGCGATGGCAATGGGGCCGGTCAGAGTTGGGTCGAGGTTGGTCATGTCTGCCCACAACTTCCCGCTGAAAACCGGCTCGGGGCCCTCCTCCTGCTTGGGCCATGTGCCGATCGACATGTATTCGATGCAGAACTTTCGGACGTTCGAGCGCATGGAGCGGCGCCGAGCTGCGAGGGTTCGCTCGGTGATCAGGTAGCCCAGTGAAGGATTCGACCGTGCCCACTCGCGTCGGTCATCAGGATCAGCACCAGGAGGGCAGAGCCAGCCGAGGAAGCAGAGCGAATCCTCGTCGTCGTCTTCGAGAGCGCGGTAATACAGGTCAGCCCAGGCCTGGCAGTACTCCATCGAGTCCGCATCGGGTGCAGATCCGGTGTAGATGATCTGACCGTTGGGCGCAGTGTTGACGAGCGGCTCGAGTGCGGCCTGACTCTCTGGCGTGTAGATCATCGCTTCGTCGATGATCAGTCGGTCGTATGAGGTGCCTCGGCCGGCGGACTTGGTGCGAGTTGAGAACTCGCAGTAGCTGCCGTTGTGGAAGTAGATCCCTTCCTCGCCGTGGGATCGACGCACGCTCTTGAGGATCGAGTTCTTCGGACCGGGTTCGACATCGGCGCCGGGGAGCCCTCGGATCAGGGCTTCGAGTTTGTTGAGCGACTTCATTGCGGTCTTGAATTCGTGCGCGGTGTGGGCGATTCGTACGCCCGGCTCTGCACTCATCCAGTCGAGTTCGAGGGATTCGACGACGCCGTTCTTGCCGTTCTGGCGGGAGGCGAGCAGGACCGCTTCGCTGGCTGCCCACAGTCCGTCGTCGCCGACGGTCTGGATGTCGATCAGTGCACCCTGCTGCCACGGGATGACGCGACGTCCGGCGGCCTCGGACAGCTCGACCGCACGGTGACCAAAGGAGAACGCGCCCTTGCGTGCAGCTTTGGGAACCCTACGAAGCGCGGGTTCCTGCACCCCCATCAGCGTGGCGGGCAACGATGGACTCAACGACCGACCTCCCCGCTACTGCCGGCGTCTGCGTCACCGTGCCTGTGCCCGGCCCAGCAGCGGCTGCATCGTCGGCGTCGAGCTTGGCGATGATCTGTCGGAGGACGTTCGCGACCTGCCGCGCTTCTGTGACGGGGCTGGAGATCTGGAGTGTCAGCTCGGTCTCGGATTTCGGCAGGCGAACCTTCGCCCACGCGTCGACGTCGCCCGAGATGATGGCGTGGAGCTGGTCGCTACGGTCCGTGAGTCGAGCGGCCTCTGTCGCGAGGAGAGCGCGGCCGATGTTGACCCCGTCCGTCGGTGCGTACTGAGCCCAGACGAGCTTGCCGCGAGGGCCGAGTCCTGCAGGTCGCATAGCCGCGGGCAGTCGCTTCGCCATTCCTCGATGCCCCTATCTGTCGATTTTTCCGGGCCAGCCGGGGGGAGAAATGTTGACTTACCTGCCGAGGAGTCAGGGACCCCCACCCCCTTGACAATCCAAGGGGGTGGGTAGGTCATGGCCAGGGCATTGCGCGCACGCCCAGAGCCTCGTTCGGTTCCTCTGGCGCATGTTCGGTTGCCCCAGTGAGAGCAGGTCGCAGGTGATCCTTCGATCCGTCGCCGCGTTCCTGGTTGCATCGACGTCCGACCTGGTTGTAGCCATGTAGGAGTCGGTCGGCCTTGGTGCCACCTTGAGAGCGAGACTTCGAATGATCTGCTTCGAGCTTCTGCGACTTGAACATCGGCAGGCCGCACCAGAAGCACAGCTCACCATCACGATGCTCTCGCAGTAGTCGAGCGCGTTGCTGTTGATGGGGCCACCCGAGTCCGCGCTGTGTCGTGGTCTTCGTTGGCATCAGCCGAGCGCTTCGATTTGAGCACTCAGTAATTCGGCATACTCGGTCAGTCGAGTCACGCCGTCCCAGTTCTCCATACGCTTGGCCCGAGCGATGAGTACCTCGCAGTCGTACAGCCGGTCGTAGAGGGTGGGCATCAGCAACCCCTCCAGGCCCCGTCGGTCCAGAAGCCGTGAGTGCCACAGTTGTGACACAGGATGGATGGGCTGATCGTGTTGTGGTTGACGAGCGTCCATCCACCGTCGCCGAGCGGGAGTCGGGCCTCGGCTGTCCCGAAGTTCTCAAAGCTCCAGTCGGTGCAACGGTGATAGAACCAGGCCTGATTGATGTCCTGATGGATCTCGACTCGCGGCTCCATCAGATCACCCAGAACTCGATGAGTGCCCACACGATTCGGATTGCTTCGATCAGGTCGAGCAGCATGGCAACCTCTGTTCCCCTGGCTGGGATCGAACCAGCGTCTACCTGTCCGGTACCTGGATGGCGCTCTACCTTTGAGCTACAGGGAATCCCTATTCAGTTGTTCGGCTACCGCGGCACATCAGGCCATGGATCGCCGTGTACCCCACTGAGAGCGGGGACGGGTGAGTTCGCCTCGTGCATGGCGATAGGCAAACGTCCGGCCCCGGATCACTCGCTGGTGATTGCAGCGGTGCGTCAACGGGGCCGGGCGCGATTGGGGTGATGTGAGAAATTCGAAGGTAGATACAGGTGTTCTACCTGTTCGACATCCTTGCATGCTGGTCAGAGCGTTTCAAGTCACGGGGCGGTTGTTCGCGTGCGGAAATCACTGCGGCGCCCCAAGGGAGTCGAAGTAGCGCGCTATGGGTGCGAAGACGTCAATGAGCGAAAGGGCGTCTGCGGGGGTATTCACATTGACGGGATTATCGGTCTGAGTCCTGTTTCCAAGGTTTATCAGCCCAATTGCAGTTTCTATCGTGTCGGCGTCACGTCCAGCCTCACGAAGGGCGGTAGCCACATCATCTATACCGATCACCCAAGTGTCTTCGCGGCGAGCTGGAAACTCACGCTGGAAACCAACTCTCAGCAAAGACTCCATGTACGCGCCCATCGCGATTAACGCAGCGTTCGGATTGAAACGCGCGAACGAACGAATGAGGTCTAGATCGTCCCTGTCGTTGCCCGTCACTGTCGGGGCTATCATTTCGGCCCGGCCGAGGGCCATCTCGACTTCTACTATCGCGTCGGCTCGGCCACTCCCGGAAAGTGTCATCGCGGTCGTGGCCGATTCTTGCAGCACCTCGTGCATCTGATCACTAAACGACATCTCGGCACTTCCAACCTTGAGCGACCGCAGGAATGGGACGCGGTCTTCGGCCCTCGCCACAATCGATCTCAACTGAACTCGAAACACGATGACTACGACTGCGATGCAGATCGGCCAGACGAGCGACCTTACAAGCCCGTCAATAAACTCAAGTACCGTCATAGTTCCCACTTTCATCACAGTCGCGGCCGTCGCGCGGGTTCACCCTATTTGCACTGGCGGGATTCGCATGCAGAACACGAGCATCGCCCAGACGAAATAGTGGCGGGTCGGATCTGCGCATCCAAAACTTTGTGTTAGTTCCGTCGGCTTGCCGCCAAGCCCGCGGCTCGAGGGCTTTCCTGCTGTGCCATGAATAGAGAGTGCCGAGTGGAATCGGTTCACCCAACTCGCGCAACAGGCGCTCGATCTCAGCAATAGTGAACAACTGATCATTTACAGCCCGCATCATGGTCAGCTCGAGTTCCCTCACCCTGTGGTGTGTCCAGCAGCGAGGGCAGCTCACGTAATCCTCCCCGCGTTCGACGTACAGGTCAGCTGAGCAGGTGAACGGCTGGCGCTCCTCGTCGTAGCAGACTTGCGGGCACGGTCCCTTGTATGTGAGCTGGGGCTGCCGATCGATCACCCTCCTGCAGTGGGCGATCACGTCGGTGATCGCATCGTGCATCTCAGCGATGGCAGGTAGCCATGCGAGATAGCCTGCGCAGTCAGCCAGCCAGAGCGCGGCGAGTTCGACGTCTAGAGCACCCTCGACTGAGAGTGATGCGGGATCGCGGCGCCGCTGGCGGTTGTTGTGGACGAGCTGGCGCAGGCCGATGCCAGACAGCGCGCCGTAGAGGTCCTTCTCTTGACCGCACTGCTCGGCAACAACTCTCGCCCACGTGACGACCTCGTTGGTCAGGTTGTCGAGTGGCTTCGCAGTCGGGCGTCGATCGAACTTGTCGAGCCGGATCGGTAGGGCGGTCTCTGCACTCTTGCCGGCCACTGAGCCGCTACTCATCCGATCGAGCCGAGCGCGGGTGATTGTCATGTCGGTGACAAGGCCTGGGATGGTGCGGATCTCGCGGCGCAGCGCATCGAGGCAGTCAGCGCAGATCTCGACGAGTTCGGAAACCGTCCGGCCACAGTTCTGGCACTCAGGGATCATGACGCTTCTCCGTTCGCGATTTCGAGCAGTACGTCTGCGTGACACGGAGAATCGAGCGGGCACCAGCAGGCCAGATCCTTCCCTGCAAGTTCCTTGGGCGCCATGGCGACTAGCGGGGGACTTACCAGCCACTCGCTCATCGCTTCACTCCTGTCCAGTCGACTTTCGGGGCGTAGTGGTGGGGGAGTTCCGGCTCGTGCCAGCCGAGGAACTGAGCGCCCATGCTTGCGAGCGAGAGCGCATCACCTTCGTTGTCGTTCTTGATAATTGCGTGTGGCCACAGCGATTTCATCGAGGCAATCACCTCGGTCTTGTCGGCTCGTCCGTTGCCGGTTGCGAACAGCTTGAGCGTGGAGAGGTTTACGTCGACTGCCGGGATTCCGCGTTTGGCGAGGAACTCCACGAGGCGCAGAACCAGCGCAGATCGCTCCTGATAGAGACTCGCCATGTTCGGCGACGGGTTGTGAACCGGGACCGCTTCGATGACGACCAGGCGCACGGCTGGCGGCATGGATCGCAGGATCAACTCGTACTGGCGCCCGACTCGGGTAGCTCGCTCGGTGAGCGTTGCGCCCTTGCGTCCGCTCTCGCCGACCGTGAGCAACCTCGGCACGTTGGGCGTCTCGGCCGATTTTGGATCATCCAGGATTGCGATTCCCGCCGCCGTGAGCGAGGGGTCCAAGCCGATCACGCTCGTCACGGTGTGACCTCCTGGCCGCAGTCGATGCACTTGACCGGCAGGCTGTACCCGGTCACCGATTGCCCGTCGAAGCACACGAGCGCGGTGAACCATCCGCTTCCACAGGCGCAGATGAGCGTGGGCGGTTCGGGCGCCTTTCGGTTAATCGAGATCACTTCGCCGCTCATCGTCCACGCCCCTCGGTGTCGATTCCGACCGGCTGATCGCCCTCAGGAGCGATTGAAACGGTCCCCGAAGGGGTTCGGTCGGCCTGGAAGGTCTTCGAGCGCTCAGTGTCGAGCTGATGCAAACGCTCCAGGCGATCGACGCGCTTGAGTCGGGACAGGTGCGCCGGGAAGTTCTTCAACGGCCAGCGATCGCCCTTGATGTCGACCCGAGTGCACGCTTCGTCGACCTTGGCGCCGCACTCCTGGCACGAAACCGTGAGCGCTTTCTCGTGATTCATCAGATCCTCAAAGTTGTTCATCGTCAGCCTTTCGTTTCGCAGCTTCGAGGGCTTCACGGACACGTGCCGCGCCTCGGCGGTTGATCTCGAGCCGTTCGGGGTTGTGCTCGCAGACGGTGGTGCCGAGGTAGCCGCGTTCGTCGCAGAGCTCGCACTCGTCGATCGCGTCCTGGACGAACTTGGCCCGGCGCTTGGCTTCGGATGACTGAGCGAGTTTGACCGCGTGGGCTTCGTTGCGGTCCCAAACTTCGCGAACTCGACGGGCGTCGCCGCAAGCCCGGCAGGGCGCGGTCGTCGGTTCGTCGATGTGCTGGGGGCAGTGGCGGGGTGGGGGATTGGTTGCGCTCGCGTCGTAACCTTCCGTACTTACGTAACCACTCTCTGGTTGCTGGTTGTATGTCTGCTGGTTGCTGGTTACTGGTAGGAAACCGACCGAATCTGATTGGTAATCCGCACCCGGGTCCGTATTGCCAATGTGATTGGTATTCGGGACCGCATCGGCATTACCAATACGATTACCAATGTGATTGGTATTCCGATTGGTAATCGGGTTGGCAATCCGATTGGTGTAATCGGCCGGATCGAGCGCCGGAAGATCGAGCAATCGAGCGAGCGCGTCCTTCGACATCGGGCTCGTCCATGACGAGAAATCCGACTGCGTTTCACGGGCCTTGTGGAGCTCGGTGACGACCGCCGCGCGCAAGGTTCGAGACGCTGCGCCCTGGTAGGCCTTTACGACGGACAAAGCCATTTTCGGGTTGCGGAGTAGCTCGTCGTTGCGGACGAGAGTGCGGACGAGAACCTCCTCGGTATCGGGATCGAAGAGCGCGAATCGGGCTTCTTCGAGCACTGCGGCAGCGGCCATGATGCGATCGAGGGTGAGGTCTTTGGCGCGCTGAGTGAGACGTACGGGGCGCCAGTCAGCGATGCCGCAGTACGAGAGCGACGGGTCGATCAGAAGGATGTTTGCGTAGAGGTGCTGCGCGTCGACGGTGAGATCGAGATACTCGGGATCTTCCGCCATGTTAAGCCGGACGCGAGCATATTCACGAGCCATGATTCGCGGCCTCCGTTCTTGAAAGTGGTTCGATGGGTTTGCGTTCGGGGCCTTGGAGGTAGCGCCCGGACATTGGGCAGGAGTTGCCGGCCTTGTCGCGGTGGTGCCCGAATCGGAAGTTCGGGGCGATCGGAATAGGGCGCCAGCAGACCGGGCATCGTCTGTCGGTCATATCCGGCGCCCTTCCTCGGGGAACTCGTCCCAAGTCCGGCCGTCGAGTTCGCGCCCCGCGGCTTTCTTGCCGACACGCGTCATCGACGCAAGCTCTCCGCCGTATCGTCCGTCGACGTATGGTTCGGAGCGAAAGCCAATGCCGACTGTGCCTGTGCGACTACCGAAGTCCAGGATCCCTGGAGACCACTCGCCCCATTGCTTGAACAGGAACGGCACCTGCGCTTCGCTGCACTGGTCGCGCAACGACGTCGCCCACTCAGGATGCATCGGCCTGGCGTTGCGGCCGGACTCGCCGCCGACGATCACCCAGTCCAGCAGTGGATGGGGGCAGCCCGTGCCCGCGGTGGGTCCACCGATCCAATCGGGTTCGATCGCGTTGATTCCGTTCACGTTCCACAGGTTGATTGGCCCCAGCAGTGGCTCAGCGCTGATGAACCGGACGGCGGCCGGGGTGTCCAGCAGGATCGGGATCCTGACGTCCGCCCACTTCTGATTCTCGGCCGAGACTCCGAGCCAGACGTTCGGCAATGGCCAGATGCGGGGTTCGCTCCACATCATGTCGTTTCGGCGGAACGATGCGCCTGCATGTGGACTGTCGGCGGCCTGCTCAGCCCACCGCCTGAGTAGCGACCGCATTCGACCAGGCCGCTTGGTGAGGATCTGAAACGTGTGCTGCTTCGCGGCGGCCATGGTGTCGAAGACGCTGCCGATAAAGTTGTCAGGTACGTCTGCGTGAAACAGATCGCTCATTGAGTTCACGAAGATTCGACGAGGTTTACGCCACGCGAGCGGCTGCCGAAGTTTGTCCGGTCGGAGCTGGAGGTCGAAACCGCTCTCGAAGTAGTGGCCGGGCGTGCCACGAAAGCGCTCCGAGAACGTCTCGGCGTAGCAGTTGTCGCATCCGGGTGAGACTTTCGTGCATCCCGTGACGGGATTCCATGTGGCATCGGTCCATTCGATGCCCGTCTTGTCGCTCATGACTTGCCGCCCATCGCTGCGAGGAGTTGCTTGGCGTTCTCGGCGGCCTGTTCGAGTGTGTAAGTGACCTTGACGATTTCGCTGCGTCGTCCGCCGGGGTGCGCCTCGATGACGTGGGCAACGACCTTGTCGCCTTCACGCTTCCAACCAATGCCAATCGGGAGGTCGCTCATGCTCACCCCTCCTCGGCCGCAACGAACGGGGCGAAGTTCTGCACGACGTAATCTGCCGTCTTGGACGGTGTGTCGTCGAAAACCCTGTACCGCACACCACCGCGGTTCACGTAGTAAGTGGGTCCCCATCCGTTGATGCCGTAGTACTGCACACCCTCCGGAACTTCCTGCCATGTCTGCCACTCGGTTTCGGTGGGGGCAGGGACAACCGGCGAGGAGGCGGGCCAAACGTAAGCCGATCCGTCCTGGTCGTATGCGGTGTGATCGCCGTCGTGACCGCTCGTCAGCGAGCATCCCCAGCCTTCGATCTCGGACGGGCAACGCTGCGCTTTCGTCTCCTTCTCGGCGGGTTCGGCAGGGGCGGGGTGGCCTCCGCAGACATCGAAGCAATCGCCGCCAGCGGATTGCGTTGCTGCCTCGACGGGTGCGATTGTCGGGAACTTCTCGCGAAGCCGATCACGCGAGCTGTAATCCCCGCGGCCCTCGTGGATCACATTCAGGAAATCCGCCCATTCCTCAGCTGCGAGAGCCATGCCGCCAGCAGGGACGAGACGGCCACTAGCCCGGAGTTCGGAGAGCACGTCACTGACGAACTCCTCGAAGTATGTCGGGACCTTGCCGCCGTTGGAGTGCTTCTCGTGGATTGCTCTTGCGATGTCTGCTGTTGTGCCCATTGTGGATAGCTCCTGTGCATAAGCGGGCCGCCGCCAATACGACGGCGGCCCGAGGATTGCTGCGGGGTTGAGTTACTCGTCGGACGAGAACTTGGGGCCGGTGAAATCGGAGACATTTGACGGGGTTTCGATCTCGCCACCACTTTCGCCACCGGCGTCGGGGGCAGAGTCGAACAGATTCGGCTGGTCCTCGATTTCCTTCTCGATCGACTTGTCGACGCCCGAGAGGACTCGAACCACCTTCATGTTCACCGACTTACGCGTTCCCTCGTTTGCCATCGCGCGCTCGGTGTGCGACTGGCAGGTCGCGAGGATGGTGTACGTACGCTGTTCGCCGATCTCGGGGACGTCCTCGAAATCCTCGGCGGACAGGCCGGAGAACTGAAGACGGGCCGAGTCGATCAAGGGTTGAGCGTTCACTGTGAATCTCCTTCTGTTGTGGCGGATTCGCCGGGTTCTTGAACTCGGGGGTTTGAGATCGACAGTGCGACATAGCCTTCGGACAGGCCGGGGACGATGTACAGCACGTGCGTCACATCGACGGTGACCTCGCGCTCGGTATAGCGATCGCAGAGCATGGTCGACTCGATCTCACGCATGACGAGCTGGTCGCCGATTTGGTAGTCACGGTCAGCCCTGCGGATCTCGACTCGTTTGGTGCCATTCGCGACGCGGTCGAACCATTGGGGATCGAGTTTGAGCGTGTGGATGGTCATTCGGGCTCTCCGTTCGTCATGAAGTCCAGGACCGCTGCGATCTCAGCGCTGGTGAGGTCTGTCGACTTATTGATCTCAGGCCGGCCGGTACGAGTGCGGAGGAATGGAATCGCTTCCTTCGGGTCAGTGATTCCACCTTCAGCGAGCCCGTCGACGAGTGCCTTGATCTCAGCTTCGGTTGCGCGAGAACCGTTGGCAGGTGACGCTTCGGGTAGTGGCTCTACCCTGAACAACTCCTTCTTGCCTCGCGTCTTGGTGAGTGGAATGGACTCCGGCTTGTCGAGGTGCGACATGTGGCTGATTCGAATGCCGCCAACCTTGTTGGGCCCGAATGTGATGGTCGGATCGCGATAGATCACGAGCTTGCGGCCGACGTAGGTCCCGGACTTCTTTCCCCAGACTTCAATGAGCACGCGAATCATGCTCTTGCCTGGTCGATACGGCCTACCCGGTCCGAACTCGGCAGTGACGATCTCGACAGGCTGCTCGCTGTTGCCCTTGCGTACCTCGGTGATCGTGACCACCCGTGGTCCGCCGATGAGGTCGTCGGCGTTGATCTGATCGGACCGGGGCGCCGCTGCTGCAACTAGGTCGACGTCCGTCATTCGAACTCCATTTCCGAGATTGGTTCTCCGTGCTGGCTGTAGAGCCACGGCGGGAGGTCGACGAGTTTGATGTCCTCGCCGTAGCCAGGCCAGATGCCGGTTTGCCTGCACGTCACGTAGGTCTCGATCGCGATGCGGTTCAGCTGACGACCGAGTTCGAGCGCATCGGGTGCGAGCTGAACGACGTTGACCAGGTAGGGCGGTTCCTTCTCCTGAACGACGAACACAAACTCGGGGTCGGGGTGGATACCGAGCTCGATGATGCCGTCGAGATACCACGGCGCCTGGCAGTGGTAGCCGTAATCTCCTGCAGCCTTGGCAAAGTCGGTCTCGTCGGCGGATACCGCGGTCTTGTAGTCCGGGACGACCAGGCGCGAGCCTGTCACGTTCGGTAGCCAGTCTGGGCGCGCTCGGCGCATGATGCCGGTTGCCTGATCTCGCCAGTAGAGCGACTGTTCAGCCTTGCCGTTGCTGAGCAGGGTCGCCGCGGTCTCGTGACTACGGAGCGCATCGGCCATCTCGTGAACCTTCGCGAGATCCTTCGTCAGTAGCGGGGTTTTGCCCTCGGCACGGATCGAGTCGCGGGTTTGTTGCGCCGCCTTCGTCCGCCAGTCGTCGGCGATTACCTCGACGATGTCCATGCCGGTGCCGAGAACCTCGGCGTGGGCGGCATGTCCGAAGTCGAAAGTGTCTTTGAAGACCGGGTGATCCTGTTCGTACTTGAAGAGCGCCGGCGTGCTTGGCGGGAGGAGCTTCCGTGCCCCGGATGACGAGAGCGAGTTCCTGTCACCGTGGTAGACGGAGTCGGGGATGCCGTCGTAGATGCCGGGCTCGGTGGGCGCGCTCATGCCTTGACCTCGCCGTCTTCGATGATGACGCCGACCTTGCCGGTTTCGTCGACGCGTTCGATCCAGACTTGGAATCCCTCGGCAGCCGCCATCTCCTCGATGAGCGCTAGGTTCTCGGAGTCGAGCAGCGAGCCGTCCGTGATCCGGATGACGCGAATCTTGGGATTCATCGCCATCGCCATTGCAACGGACACTCGAAGGCGTTCAGCGGCCGACGATTGCGCGAACGGCACTCCGCGGTAGGTGACACCCTCGTCGTCGAATCCGAGGCCGTCGATCGGGAACGTCGCGGCTGCGAGTCCGTCGATCTTCGTCTTGTCGAGTTCGGCAATCTTGTCGGTGAGTGCGTCCCGCTTCGACTTCTCGGCATCGAGTAGGTCGACGACTTCCTGCCGCTGATGCTTCTGGCGGACGGCAGCATTGACCTCTTCGACATTGTTGATACGGGTGCGGATCGGTTCAACTTCGGGAGGTTCCGTCAGGCGATTCCGGTGCGCCTCAGCTTTAGCCAAATCAGCGCGCATGGCAGCGAGATGTTCCTCGGCTCGAGTGACACCCTGCTCCGCATCGGCAACCGCTCGCGCGGCATGATTCGCGTTGATGGCCGCGTTCTCTGCGTCGACTTGCAGTGATGTCGCGATGTCCAGTTCTTCAATCAGGGCGGCCACCGAAACAGGCTCGTCCGGTACGTCATCGCCGATCTCAGGGAATCCGGCGAGTTGGCCCTGCAGTTGCTTAACCACGCGCCCGACGTCGGTTCGGTCGTCGAATGCCGCCTTTCGCTGGCTCGCCAGCGTCGCGGGATCGAATGGCAACTCGACCAACTGGAGTAGCTCGGCCTGCTGCGCCTTCGGTGCGAGTGATGCGAACGCCAGTGGGTCGAAGGACAGTCGACCGATCAGCTCGTCGAGCATCTTCTGCGGAGAGCCGAAGCGTGCACCTTCGCGAGACTCGACCTTGAGTGCAGTCTTGTCGCCTTCCCAGGTGCGAGTGACGATGATGTTACCCAGGTCGACAGTCACGCGGGCAGTGTTCTCGCCGTCGCGGATAGGTCGGGTTGTCGCGGTGCCTTTGGTCGCTGCCGTCCCGGCGAGTGCTGCCCAGATTGCATCGATGACGGACGACTTGCCCTGTGCGTTGCGGCCGGCGATCGTGACCGTCGACGAGTTCGGGTCGGGCGTGATGTCTACGGCCTTGATTCGCTTGTAGTTCTCGGCGACGAGATTGATGACGTGGTAGCCGACGGTGGTGGGCTCGGTCATTTTGCTTCCTTGTCGATTGGCGTGGAAAAGATTGCGGCGGAGTGGATTCCGCCGTACTCGTGGAGCCATTTGCCGGACCAGGCGTCGCGGCGATAGCAGTCGATACGGAGCCTGTCGTCAGGCTCGGGTGTGACGACCACTCGGTTGTGTCCGTCGATGTGCTCATTCATCGCCGCCGCCAATCCGGATAGTCGTCGCGAGGATCGAACTCATGGAATGGGTCGGGCTCATCGGGCGTGAAGTCCTCGAAGTCGCCCCATTCCGGGTCGGTAGTCATGGCTGCGTGACGATCTCGGAGGCGTGGATCAAGTGGCCGAAGATGTCGACCTTGCCGTAGACAACCTCGTCGTCGAGCGGGAGGGAGGTGGGTTCCTTGAGTGCGGCCCGCATCGCGTATTTCAACGCTGCAGGGTTGCCGTCCGAGAACATCCAGGAAGATCCGTGCACGCGGTCCCACCAGTCTTCGAGCCGGAATTCCAGCGTCTCGCCCTCGATCTTGATCTCGACGGTCTGGCCTGCAAGTGGATGCGGTTCGGTGTGAATCATCGTCTGCTCCTGTCGAATTCAAGATTGTCGGGGTGAGTCGGGTGAATGATCGGCGGGTCGCCGTAGTAGACGTAGGCGTACTTCTCGTCGCAGTGAGAGATGACGCCGGATTCTTTCTCGTGAGTCGAGGGGTTGGTATAGATGACTCGCTTGCCGGTATTCGCCTTGGCGGCAAGTAGTTTCATCACGCCACCGACAGAGACTCGACGACGGCAGAGACGAGATCCCTCGCATTGGGAGGGCACACGGCGTTACCTGCCTGACGAACCTGCTCGCGCTTGTTGCCGAGGATGGTGTAGCCAGGCGTGAACGCCATACCTGCTGCGATCTCGTGCGGCTCGAGCATGCGGAACATGCAGTCGTCGACCTTCGGCTGCTCCCACGTCGTCAGCGATGCTGTGGGCACAGCGGTCAGTGTCCGCAACGTGTCGTTGATTGCCGTCGACATCTCGGAACCGTCACCCTTGCGAGAGCTGTTGTGCCGCGTGATCATCGCGTGATGCAGACCGTTGGCGGCGAATGTGTCGAGAGGTTCCGACATTGCCTTCGGGGTGTTGTTGTTCCGCATCGGGACTATGAACGCGGTCTCGTTGCGGGTAGTCATCGTGCGCAATGGGTCAGCCGCCGGGCGCGCTTCCTTCCCGTCGCGACCTTCGACCGGGATCAGCAGGCCCTCGATGTCGCGAGTGGTGCGAGTGCGCATGACATCGTCGACCGATGTCGCACTGTCGTTCCACGTTCCGCCGGCGGGGACGAGCATGCCGTGATGGACGTTTGTCGATAGCGTTCCAATCGGGCTGGTGATCGGATGGTTCTTCGACTTGCCGTACATCGTCGTCACGAACGGATGCGGCCCGTAGAACTTCTCGAGGCCTGCCTCGATGCGAGCGATTGTCTTCGGTGCGAGCGGCTTCGAACGGTCGCCGATGCGTTCACCCCTGAGCGTCCAGTCGATCGCCGATGCAGCGGGCAGCCAGCCCGGTTCGACGACGCCGTTACGGCAAGTGACTTTCGGGCAGCGCCAAACGTACTGCGCTCGGTACCGGCCCCACCGCGTCGGTTTCTTCCAGCCCTGCAGCGCGGTCACTATCTCGTCGCACGACGGGCAGTAGGCCTTAGGGCGCGTCCACTTGTCGAGGTTCGGCGTCCGATTGCCTTTGAGCCAGAAGACGACGTACATGCGATCGCGGGACTGCGGAGCTGGGTCGCCGCCGGCCTGCGCGTGCATGCTGTTCATGTAGACGATGTGGTGGTCGTAGCCGAGTAGGGCCATCGCCTGGAGCCACGCCGGGAACATGATCCACTTCGCGGCGTCGACGACGTTCTCGGTGATGATCGCCTTGTACTGGTGATGTTCGGCGAACCGGGGAACATCCCACATGGTTGCCCTCGAGCGATCGGCTGCGGCGTCAGGAAGTACGTCGCCGAAGAGATCCGGTGTCGAGTCGAGGTTCCGTTTCTTTCCCTTAGCCTGTGAGTGATTCGTGCACTCGGGGGACGCCCACAGGAGGTCCGTGCGAGGGAACAGTCTCGGGTCGACCTGTGAGAGATCGGCGCACGCGTGATCGGTGGTCGGATGATTCGTGTTGTGGGTCTCGATCGCGAGGTCCCAGTGATTGGCGGCCATGCGAACCGAGACGCCGGGGACCTGGACTGCGCCGGTACTCGAACCGCCTGCGCCACAGAAGAGATCTGTCATGGTGATCATCAGTACGGAGGCTCCTCACTTGGTGCGAGCCCGTGATCTCGGAGCAGCGCAAGGATTTCGGCGTTCACGTCGATGAACGTGACGGTGATGACTCGGCGATGCGCGATAGCGATGTCATCTGTTCGCGGCCACTCGCCGCGAAGTTCGAGGAACCCGTGCCGCGTGTACACGCTCGAGGTGTCGGAGTCGACTAGCGGGCGGCCGATGACTGCACAAGGGCGCTCGCCTGTGATGCGTTCGTATTCGACGAGCACTCGACGTCTGCGCTTAGCCGCCGAGGCTCCGGGCATTGCTGCAGGGGAGGACATCTCAGATCCCGTTCTTGTGGTCGGTCATGTCGTAGGCGTGATCAATTGCTGCGCCGAATTCGGGAGCGAGTTGGCGCTGAGCGGGAAGCTTCTCGGCGATGAGGTGGATCATGTCGTCGTCATCATCGGGGGTGGTGATCTCGATGTACGCCGTAGAGAATCCGAGGCGCTTCGCATTGGCGAAGGTGTCCATGTCCGTTTGCTGCCAGTGCCCGTAACCCTCTACGGCGGCGAGGTTTTCGACTGTCGCGAAGATGACACCCTCGGCGTCCAGGTTGCTCATCGGTCGTCCACCACGCCGCGACGGGGAATGAAGTCGGAAGCGTTGATCTGCTGCTGACGATTCTCGAGCGCGATAGCCAGACTGATCGCAGTCCGAGCCTCGCGATGCTTGCCCTTCTCTGCGAGTTCGACTGCGAGAGTGTCGAGTTTGAATGCCATATCGCGAAGGGTGGGCTGCGCGTTCACGGCTCCACCACCAAGCCGATGAGGGTGAACACGGCTGCGATACCTGCGACGATCACCAGTGCGAGCCAGAACATGCCGTCACCGCAATTCGGGGTAGGTGATGTACGCGACGCCGGCAACGATGAGTGCGGCGACAGCGAGGACGACGGCGAGGAACTTGCAGATCTTCATGAGCTGCGCGAGGTGATCCGGATCAGTCGCGTCCGACTTAACGGAGGGTCGAGGGGTCTCGTCGCCGTCGAAGTCACGCCGAGCGAGATCGGCCACAACGACCGCTTGGGCTTCGGGTTCGGAAGGATCGCCGATCAGAGCGCGCTGCGGGTGGTTCTGGATCTCGGTGGCGACCACGTTGCGCCATACCTCGGCAGCGATCGGAGGCAGTGGAGAGGTGGTGATCATCGGCATTTGGACATGCGTCATCGCGGATAGTCCTGTCTTGGGGGAATGAACGGGGAGAGGGTTTGAGCCGGTGGCGCCGACGTCCGGTCATCTGGGCCGGGTAACGGTCTTACTTGGGTGACGCCACCGGGGCTTGAGGATCAGGCAGAGCTTGCGGCTACGGCCCAGATCGCGGTGTCGAGCAATCGGCTGAAGTTTCGACGTCGGTGCGAGTCGCGTTCGATACGAGCGCGGGAACGGGCTACCCAGTCTTCGGCAGCATCGGTCTCGCGATACTTGCTGTCGAGACGGTTGACCTCGGCAGTCAGCGCCTTGTCGGTTTCAGAGATCTTGGTGAGTTCGGCGAGGGCCTCGTCGAGGGTCATTGCCTATCTCCGACGATGTGGAGTTCGTCGCCGTATGCGGTGTCAGTTCCGCCGCCGACGTACTCGAAGCGGAAGTAGCCGCCGTAGTGATGATCGGTACCGAGTGCGGGCTTGACACGCTCCACGGATTCGATCGGGATTCCGTCGTAAGTAAGTGTGTTGGTCATCGGAGTCTCCTAAACCAGCGTCAGTGGGGAAAAGTGTTCGGTCCAAACCTGTTCAAGCAGTGGACGATCCGCTTCGGTGTAGGCAAGAACTTCGCGGGTCTGTCCATTCGGCAGAGTGAGCGGGTACTTTTTTGGCTCGTTGCCAGTCGCCTCGATGTACGCCTTCTTGACCTTCTTGCCGAACTGGCTGGCAATGGACGAGATGCGAGCACGGGAAGCATTCTTCGACGCAAGGAAGTCCTTGCAGTACAGCGGCGCGCGGGTCTGATCGAGTTCGGCACCCTCGCCGAGTCCATAGGCGATAAGGACACGTGCCTTCGCTTCGAGGTGGTCCGGGTGAATGAGACCCTTGGCGGCTTGAAGGAGTTCCATACGTGCTCGGGACTGAAAGATCTGCGCGTTGATCTGATGTTCGTCGGCGCGAGGATTGATCGCCGCGCCCTTGTTGAAGTAGGCATCGAGGGCGTCGGCGGCTTCGGCCTGGTACGCCTCGACGATCGGACGGGCGTGCTCGGAGACTCGATTGGCGTCGATGGTTGCGAGCCACATCGTGAAGGTTCGGCGGTCGATCATGGCCATCTGCTGAATTCGGCCTGTGGTGTCGTGCGTGGGCATGATGCCCACACGTGCCCACGACTTGTTCTTCAGCTTCTGTAACTGACGTGAGTAGTCGATGCCGACCGTGTCGCATGCGTGGCGTAGTGACACCTTCGCTTCGCCGTCGATCTGAGCTGCAGTCAGTGGAGAGTCTGTAGTGGGGACTGGGATGGTGACGAGGGTTGCCGTAGTATTTGGCATCAGATTCCTTTGCTTGGGATTCGGTCGGCCGTCAGGTGTGTCTGCACCTGGCGGCTTTTTCACGCTGATTCCAGGTTTTTGGTGTTGCTCGCTTCGAAGGCTTCAACTGCAGTGATCGGGATGCGCACTGCCGTGCCGATCTGCAGCGCTGCGATGTTTCCTTGATTGATCTGGTGGTAGATCACCGAGACGTTGCAGTCCCACCGTTCGGCCAGCTTCTTTACTGTCATGTGGGCAGCGCTCATGATCGGACCTTTGTCGCGACCTGGGCGAGTTCGCCGCTGCGGTTCATGCCAGCACTCGGTTTCATTTGATGTCCGCGATGGAGAGTTTCGACGGGCTCGTCGCTGACCATGAAGGCGTCTTCAAATCGAACGGCGCAAACCGTCAACACCTTCGCGACAAATCGAGCCGATGGTTCCATGTTGTGATTGAGCTGCCGATTGACAGTGGCAAGCGAAAGCCCAAGTCTCCGTGCGACTCCGCGCTGCCCTCCTGAGCGCTCAAGCAACTCTTCTGCGAATTCCGGTCGCAGTCGCAGGGTCTGTATCTCCCTCATGATGGCTCCGTATCGTTTGGCCCAAATGGTGTTTGGCTGGGCGCAAAACTGAAAGTACACCCGTGTGATCTTGTGCGCAAGAGCCGTTTGGCTTGGCCCAAAACTTGACGGTATTCGGGTTCACGCTTACTCTCATTTCTCATGAGTGAGAACCGCTGGTGGGAGTACGTTCAGAGGCTTATCGGGGACGACACATACAAGGAGGCGGCACAGCGAGCAGGCTTTGATCAAAGCGCGTTTACGCGATGGAGAAAGGGTGCTCAGCCGGATGTCGCCTTCGTCGTCAAGCTGGCGCGGGGCTACCATTCCAACGTCCTTGAGGCGCTCGTCGAGGCCGGGTTCATTACTGAACAAGAGGCGGATCTGCGTGAAATTCCCACTCAAAGCCATCGCGAGATGCTTGCGGTTGTTGACTCCGAATTACTTATGCAGGAAGTTGTGAAGCGGGTTCGAAATACCCGCAAGTCGGATGATGCGCCCGAGCAACATGCGTCCGACAGTAGCGATGGAAAATGAAGCCACAGAAGCGTATTCGCGGCGGGAAGGTTCGTTGGGTTGGTAGGTACGTCGGCACGGACGGTCAAGAACGCAGCAAAACCTTCGAGCTCGAAAAGCATGCCAAGGCGTGGAGTGTTGAGCGGGAGCGCGAGGTCAGGCGAGGGGAGTGGATTGACCCGAAGGACCAGGAAACGACGATCGGTCAACTCTGGGCCATATGGGAGTCATCGGCCCGTACGGATGGAACTCGCAAAGTTCGTGAGCTCGTGGGCAGAAATCTTGGACGCCTAGAGCGGACTCCGATCGGCAAGGTCACTCCACCTGACATCAGGGCGTGGACACATGCGCTCCAGACCGGCAGGCCTTGGGTGAAGGGATGTGATGGTCTGGCTCAAAACACAGTCGATTCCTTCTATGGCCAGCTTGCCGGTTGCATGAATCAGGCGGTCACAGATGGACTCATTCTGAAGTCGCCATGCAAGGGCGTGAAGAAGCGCGAACAGATCGTTCACGCCGTGGCACCTGTTGAAGTCCTGACTGTCGATGAGATCTGGAGGCTGGAGGCCGCTGCGAGAGAAGGTAAACAAGGAAAAGGCTGGGTGCTCAAGCAACCAAGCCTTGCTCGAATGATCATCGTGGGCGCGGCCACAGGGTTACGTGCCGGCGAAATCGCTGGAGTTCGAATTCGGTCAGTAGATTTCCTTCGAAAGGAGATGACGATTAGTGAGCAGTCAAAAACTGCCACTTCTGAATTTGAGTGGGCACCACTGAAAACAAAGGGTTCACGCCGAGTGATTCCTTTGCCGCAATTTGCAATTGATGCACTCGCAGAGGAGCTGGCCGAGAATCCTAGCGATGACCGATCTATGCCGGTGTTCCGCACCCGGAACGGCAATATGTGGTCATCGTCAACTCTTGGAAGTTCATTCAAGGCGCTGCGGAAAAGGTGCGGCTTAGATGACGCTGTGACGTGGCACGGCCTGCGTCACTTCTATGCGAGTTCTTTGATCTATTCAGGCGCCTCAGTGAAGACTGTCCAGGAACGGTTAGGTCACTCCAGCGCTCAAACCACTCTTGAGATCTATGCGCACCTGTGGCCGGGAGAGGATGAGCGGACCCGCTCGGCAATTGACGCGGCGCTGGACCGGGACCGAGCCGGGACTGGGGATCGCGACGACGAAACCGGTCACCGCTCAGGCTAGTGAACGACGACCGGTTTCTCGGTATTAGTGCAGGTTAAGGACTATCCCGCCAGTTGACGCGCGATGACCAGACGCTGAATCTGATTGGTGCCCTCGAAGATCTGCGTGATCTTGGCCTCGCGCATGTAGCGCTCGACGGGGAAGTCCTGGGTGTAGCCATACCCACCGAATACTTGAACGGCGTCGGTGGTGACCTTCATTGCTGCGTCGGTGGCAACGAGCTTGGCGACGCTGGCGTTGCGCGAGTACGGAACTCCGGCGTCGCGGCGGCGGGCTGCATCGAGGTAAGTGGCACGAGCGGAGTCAACTGCGGCCGCCATGTCCGCGAGCACGAATCCGAGTCCCTGGTGATCGATGATCCGCTTGCCGAATGCCTTGCGCTCCTTCGCGTAGGCGACCGCGTCGTCGAGTGCGCCCTGAGCGATTCCGACGGCAACAGCAGCGATTCCGAGTCGGCCGGAGTCGAGCGCGCTGAAGGCGATCGGCAATCCCTGGCCGCGCTGACCGATCAACCGCTCGTCAGGGACGAAGGCGTCGTCGTAATTCGCGGATGCAGTGGGGACCGCGCGCAGTCCCATCTTCTCCTCGGGCTTGCCGAAGCTGAGGCCTTCGGTGTCCTTGTCCACCAGGAGGCAGGAGATGCCGCGAGAGCCGTCGTCACTGGTGCGGGCGAAGAGGTTGTAGAAGTCTGCCTTGCCGCCGTTGGTGATCCAGGCCTTCGAGCCGTTGATGCGGTAGCCACCGTCGGTGGCCGTCGCCTTGCACGACAATGCGGCGGCGTCGGATCCGGCCTGCGCTTCGGAAAGGCTGTATGCGCCGATGGTGTTGCCGCCCAGCATGTCCGGCAGCCAGCGAGCCTTCTGTTCGTCGGTGCCGAAGGTGAACAGTGGGAAGCACGAGAGGCTGTGCACGCTCACCGCCACTGCAACCGCTGCCCAGCGCGAGGCGATCTCTTCGAGGACTTGGAGGTACACCTCGTACGGCTGATCGCCGCCACCGAATTCCTCGGGATACGGAAGGCTCAGCAGGCCTGCCTGTCCGAGTGCGGGGAACACGCCTTCGGGATACTTCTCGGCCTTCTCGTATTCGTTGACCTTGGGCGCGAGTACCTTGTCCGCGACATCACGCGTCAGTTCGATGAGATCGCGAGCTTCTTGGCTGGGCATCAGGCGTTCGACGGGCACGGTCGGCTCCTAGCTAGGTAGTAGTACTGAGAACGATACTGCAGTACTGTCTTGCGTATGGCAAGGCTGGTTCACAAGACGACTGCGCGCAGGGCAGAGTTGTTCGATCAATTGGTCGAACTGTTCTTGAGCGAGGGTTTCGCCCACCTCACGCTCGACGAGATCTCAGCTCGTCTGCACTGCTCCAAGAGCACCTTGTACACCGTGGCGGCCGGCAAAGAGGATCTGGTGCGGGCTGTGACGGTGCACTTCTTCCGTGCGGCGACCGATGCGGTGGAGAGTGCCGTCGCTGCCGAGTCGACACCCACTCGTCGAGTCGCGGTGTATCTCGAAGCAGTCGGTGATCAACTGACCGCGGCGTCCCGTCAATTCATGGAAGACCTGGCTGAATCGGTGTCGGCGAGTCAGGTTTACGAGAAGAACACGTCGATCGCCGCGGATCGTGTGCGAGCGCTCATCGTCGAGGGAGTGGATTCGGGCGCATTCCGGCGGGTACACGCGTCATTTGTCGCTGATGCGGCCGCAGCGACAATGGTTCGGATCCAGCAACGCGCGGTCTATCGGGCAACTGGTTTGGACGATGCCAGCGCGTATCGGGAACTGGCCGCACTCATCACGGACGGGATCACTGCGTGACGAGTCGCTAGCATCGACGTTCATGGCACCTTTGAAGGTCGAAGTCATCGTAGGTTCGGTCCGCGAGGGGCGAATAGGACGAGCAGTGGCGGATTGGTTTGTCGAGCGCGCAACCGCGAACCCGTCGTGGAACGTATCGGTGATCGACCTCAGAGAGCTGTCGTTGCCCCAGGATTTCTCGGATTCACCTGCCACGGAGGTTTTCCGCCAGCGAATCGGACGAGCCGACGCTGTTGTTGCTGTGACCTCCGAATACAACCACGGGTACCCGGCTGCCCTCAAGACCGCATTCGATTCCGTGAAACACGAGTGGCGTGCCAAGCCGATCGGATTCGTGTCCTACGGCGGGATTTCAGGTGGTGTTCGGGCCGTCGAACAACTGAGGCAGGTAGTGGCGGAGCTGCACATGGTCTCGGTGCGTCAAAGCGTGACCATTCACCGGGTACGCAAGCAATTCGGACACGAGCCGTACGGCGTCGATTCGATCGCGATCGATGCGAGCGAGAAGATGATTCGTGAATTGCATTGGTGGGGGAGCGGATTGCGGATGCAGCGTGCGAGTGATCCCTATCCTGGCTGATCTTGGACATACGCGATCACGCCATCTGGTGAGCGTCGCCGGCTCGAGGACGGCCGATGAACGAGGTCTCGGAAGCAATGGTTACCAGAGTCAGTTCGACGCGCGTGCGGCCGGTTTCGACTGTGATCTTGTCACCGAGTGCGAATGGCTGGACTATCGAGATTTCAGGGTCGATCCGAGGCCATTGGCGTGGATGTCCGTACACGTAGATCGCGGTCACGCCGGCACGCGGCGGTAACCCCTCGACTCCGTCGAACACGACAGTGTTGAAAGCGCCCTCGAGCCCACCACCCTGCCCGGACACGCGGAGTCGGTCAGGCACTCCCATGGAGTCGGTGAGCGTGGTCCATGCTTCCGGTCGATCGGTGTGGATGAGTACCAGTGCGCCGGTCGCGATGGCTCGAAAGATCAATTGCTGAGCCAGATAGAGTTCGCCGGCGACAAAAACGGTGTTGACGCCCGGCCCCGAAATTCTGGCCGCGACACCGTGCCCGTTTCGGTCCGAGCCGATGAGCTGGCCGCACCCGGCAAGAGGTAGAGCGAGTGAGTCGAGTGTGCCCCCGTCCATGCGAATGTGCGGCGTGATGCGGTCCAGCGCGGCCAATGCGGTTGGCAGGTTGGTCAGCAATCCGTCGCGCTGGCGCCCACGAAGCGAGACCAAACCGGCCAGCGGTGCGTTCTCAGGTGGATTGCGCGTGGTGAAGCGACATGTCGCACTGACCTTCGCTTCTCCGCGTTCGCCCGTGGGGCGCAACCGAATTGTCACGGACGTCCCGACCGTTGCCACTGCCCATACTCGGGTCAGGGTCGAGGTGGTGATGAAACGGGGTTCGATTCCGTATCCGACGTTGGACACACCAGGCAAGGGGGTACTTCGCCACGTTTCGGTGACCTCGTGGCTGGCGACTCCTCTTGCGACCTGGGCAGTGGACGACGCGATCTCCGGTGCGGTCAGGATCCGCGCCTTGCATCCCGCTGAATCGAGCACCCGGATGACCCGATTGGCGGCAACAGCGATCGCGCGGCCCGCGCCCTGTTCGCCCCCGCCTCGGCGTTCGACTGCTGCACGACCCTCCAAAGCGTCGAAACGTAGTGCAAGCCAAACACTTCTGGTGGCGGTGGCTGGTAGTGGCCCGATGAGACGTTCGTAGACTTCGGTGGCCGGCGTTCCTGATGCGGCGCGGTATCCATGACTGACAATGTCGATGCCGGTGAGTGAGATGTCGTGCTGATGCAGACAATTGACCAGGGCTGCTGTGGGCAGAAGGTGGGAAGCGTCGAATGAATGGCGCCCGATCCTGGTCAGGTAGTCGCGTGGGGGAGCGATCTCGACGACAGCGACGAGTGAAGATCCGTCCACTCGGAGCCCGATCGACTGTTCGGAGGGAGTGTGAAAACTGACGATCGTGCTGCCGTCGACGTCCTTGCGGCGCAAATAGCGAAAGTACTTGACAATCCAGGACATTACCGACCAACCGCCCACATGGAGGAGCATTGATCCGGCAACCACACAACCGATTGCCAGCGCCCAGAGCCAATCCAGCCCACTGGCCATCGCGATTCCGCCTGCACTGATTCCGAGAATCTGTGCCGACACGAATTCGTGCGTCGAAATCCTGTGTGACGACGGCCAATGCTTCAACCGCGATCGGTCCACGGTTCCTCCCCGATACCTGACCTGCGAACTACCCGAAAATTTCCGCCCCAGCCAAACTGTACTGTGTCTTCGCAAGGGGATGTAAGGCACGGGGGGAATGATGGCTGCAACACCTACCACGCGCTGGCAGGTCAATGGGTACCGATTCTTGGTCAGGCGGATGGAACATGCGCTGGTCAGACGAGACGTGCGGATGCTTCACGATCCGATGCGGTCACAGTCCCGCGCCTTCACCGTCGGAATAGTCCTCGCTGCACTGGGATTGGCGGGTTGCGCGGTACTTGCTCTGTTTCGGCCACAGGACAAGATCGGCGATGCAGAAATCGTTGTTGCAAAGGAATCTGGCGCAATGTTCGTCGCCATGGAGGGTACTTTTCGCCCGGTGCTGAACTTGGCCTCCGCCCGACTGATTCTGGGTTCGCCAGGAAAACCGGCAATTGTCAAGGCGTCTGAGGTCGAGGCGAAACCGAGGGGCGCGCTCGTCGGCATTCCCGGCGCACCGTCCGCGCTGCCGGAATCAGCCGACCCGAGCAACGCCTTGTGGACGGTATGCGATTCCGTCGGATCCGACGGGAGAAAATCGTTGACGACTTCGGTCCTGGTCGGCTCGTCCAATGTCGGTGAAAACACGACATATCTGACGAGGGACCGTGCATTCCTGGTGAAGTCGGGTTCCGATCACTTTCTCGTATACGACGGGAAGCGAGCGGAAATCGATGTGGACAATCCGGCGATCATGCGGGCTTTGGGGCTGGAAGGAGCACAGGCGCGACCGATCAGTGCCGGATTTCTCAATTCGATCCCCGAAGTTCCGCGCATCGAGGCTCCTCGAATCCGCGAACTGGGATCAGCGCCCCGGTTCCCGCTGCAGAACAAGACTGTCGGCTCCGTCGTTCAGGTTTCGGTGGGCGCGGACCTGCAGTACTACGTGGTGCTCGAGAACGGTATCCAGAAGGTCGGTGCGGCGCTCGCCCAACTGATCTACTTCTCGGATTCGCAGGGCGCCACCGGGATCGCGAGCGTCACCCCTGATGCCATCAGTCGTATTCCCTCGGTGAGGGAGCTGGCCGTCGACTCGTTGCCGCAGGTGGTTCCGGAGATCGTCGATGATCATGGCGCACCTGTCGGATGTCTGGAATGGGCTCCCTCACCTGCAGTCGACGGCGGCGAAAGTAGTTCTGCAACATTGAAACTCGTCGCTGGATTGCAGGTTCCGATCCCGGAGGGTGGCAAGTTGGTGTCCTTGGCGCAGGCGGACGGATCGGGCGACAATCTCGACAGCGTCCACGTCGAACAGGGCTTCGGTGGGTTTGTTCAAGCGACCGGAATCGAGACGAACAGCACCAGGCACGACGGAGTATTCTACGTAGCGGATACCGGTGTGAAATACGGAGTACCGGACGAAACCTCCGCTCGCGCGCTCGGATTGACGCGAACCCCTGATCGCGCGCCTTGGCAGATACTCGATCTACTTGCATCAGGTCCGGCGCTCGAGAAGAGCAATGCACTGATAGCTCACGACGGAGTCGCCCCCGATTCAACGCCGGCCGCTCCAGTGAACTGAACACTGTTGACGGTTCAGAGATCGACGTCCCGTCGTTCGGGAAGTCTCCGACGAATTACTCGACGAATGGGCATCGACGCCAACAGCGTCAGTAGGGCTAGGGTGCCGACCGTTCCGGCTCCGACGAGTGCCGCGTCGCGAGATCGGTTGTCGGGGGCCGGCGGCGTGGGTAGGGGATCGATCGTTACCGACTGATGATTGACCTTGACGCGTTCCCCCGGTGCCAATTCGCCCGTTACTGCGGCGAGTGGATCGATGACGCCGTGACCGACGTAGGGATTCCAACCCTGCGCCGGGGCGTGGGCGGTGGCTTCGATACGTTGAATGACCTGAAGTGCAGTCAGTTCCGGGTGAACCGACCGGACCAGCGCGGCGGTTGCCGCGACATAGGGCGCAGCGAAACTGGTCCCGTTGAACGACTGTACGGCGCCGTCGGAGCCGTAGACTCCGTTGGTCAGACCAGGCGACGTCGGGTGAAGTGAGATGATTCCGGTGCCGGGCGCCGCAACGTCGACCCATGGACCGCCGAGGCTGAAGGAGCTGGCGGTGCCATTGGGGTCGACCGACCCGACGGTGAGGACATAGTCGTCGTACCAGGCAGGACTGGCAATCGTCGTAACCGAGTTCCATGGATCGGCTTGTGGATCGAGGGGATCCGGCGGTGGATTCTGGTTCTTGCAACCTCCGGATCCGACGTTCCCTGCAGCAGCGACGACTACGGCGTTCTTCGCGATCGTGGCGTATTCGATTGCAGCGCCCAGTCGTTGGTCGTTGATCCCGTCCCCGGCAGGCTTGCAAGCGACCTCGGAGATGTTGATAACGCTTGCACCCAAGTCAGCAGCGTGACGTACGGCCAGTGCCATGGTGTCGACGTTTCCGTAGCCAGACGAATTCTCGGCTACGGCAGGGTCTTCGCGTTGGCCGGCCACCGAGAAAGCGGCACTGGACTGCCTGATCGAGATGATCTGTGCGTCCGGCGCAGCTCCGGAAAATCCGGAACCGTCGACCCGCTCGGCGGCGATGAGACCGGCGACGACTGTTCCGTGTGAATCACAATCGTCGGTGCCGTCGGAGGTCCCGACATAGTCACCGCCGCCTTCGAGGGCCGGTAGCCGGGGATGTCTGCTGACGCCGGTGTCGATGACAGCAATTCGCTGCCCCGCCCCTCGGGTGATCGACCACACCGAATCGAATCCGAGATCCTGTTGAGAACGTGGAATATCCGCGCCGTCACCACCCGCTACGGCGGGGACGCACAGGGTTCGTTGTTCGGTGGGTTGGGGAGGCGCGGGTGGACCGTCCTCCGGCAGCATTGCAGGATCGATGGGGGAAGGAACCGCACTCGATGCGCCACCCGCCCCGGCGAGGACTGTGAAGACAACGATCACGAGTGCGGCACAGATGTTCGTCGCGCGTCGAATCACCATCGAGATCCGATCGCTCAGAGACCGCGCATGAGCGCGAAGAGCCCACTGACCCAGCAGATCAGCGGACCGATTGCTGCAATCGCAGCGAGGTCCAACAGTTCGGCCGCGCGTCGCATCACGGGGCTGAATGTGTTCTGGGGGGCGAGGATTCCCAGAATCAGTGACAGGAGGAGAACAGTCATCGTGATGGCGAAGACGACCAATGCATGGTCGCGATGGGTCCATGCCATGCCGCCCAGGAGAGCGAGAACCACCGAGATGCCTGCCGAGATGAGTGGGACCGCCTGATGTGCGCCCGCGTAGGTGCGCCCGCGAAACATCAGCACGACGGCCGTCGCGAATGCGAGAGCAAGGTTCGGCCAGACGATTCCCTGACCGGGCCAGGACCACGCGAGCGCGACTGCGGCAGTGAGCGCGACCACTGACGTGGCCACGATCAGTCCGGTCAGGTAGCTACGAGCCCGCCCTGCCCTTTCAGTCAACTCGGTCAGCCCGGGCAGTTCGGGCTCGGGCAGTCCGTCGCGATCGTCGTCGAGGGGATTACTCGGCGTCGGAACCGGGGGAAGCGGTAATCGCGCGAACAGCATCGACAGTCGAGCGGTGAACGTGAGAACGATCAATGCTGCGGCAATCACCGCGCTGCTGACGGTTGCGGTGCGCGCCTCGGGAAGCGTCGTCGCGACGGCGAAGGTGCCCACCGCAGCAAGGAGGACGACGAGAAGTGCGGTGAAGACGGCTAATCCGGCACCGCACAAGCGGAGGCAGATCAGAGTCACCGCGGCTGCGAATGCCGAACCGAGAAGGAGATGAGCAGAAAGAACAGTGCCGGGTACGCAGAGGGCGCCGGAGACGAACGCCAGTGGCACCGCTGTGCATCCGAGCGTGATGGAGCTTGCAGTGTCTCCGTACACCCGCGCTGCCACGACGGCGGCGACGGTGAGCACCAAAGACGTCACTCCACCGCAGACAGCGCCGATCAGACCTGTATCGCCGAGGACCAGGGCGAGGGCCGCGACGAGCGCAGCGACGAGGGCAGCGGACGAGCCGACAATGCGCGCGGTGATCGGAGTCCAGCGTCGGTAGATGTCTGCATCCGTCGCCGCGACGGTGTACATGATGTCGTCGAAGAGTGGGGGCGGGGCAGCGGTGTCCGCGGCCGCGAGTACGAGCAATTCCCCATCGCGGATTCCATGCTCGTGCAGCGACAGCGTCGGTGCCAGCGGTGCCCTGCCGACTTTCGACAGAGTCCAGTCGACGGGCTCGAATTGTTCGGCGCTGTGGTCGAACTCGTTGAAATTGCTGTGGTTGACAATTGTGTCCACAATGCCCGGAATGACCACCGCGAGTGGAACACGAAGCGGCACCGCAAGATCCACCTGTGAATGGGCTGAAAGTACCGTCAACCTGCACAGTTCGGCAGAATGGGTCGCGCGTCGTCCGTTTGCGGTGTGCGCAGCGCTGGTTTCAGTGGTGCTGGTCAAGATCTGTCCCCTCCCATGACGCGATTCCCCTGTCACGTCACCCCAGTTCACCCGAACAATACGACATGAACTGTGCGCCTGTGTCGGCGACAGCGCAGACAACAGGTGGCACCGACCCGAGTGTCGGTGTTGTGATCTACTCTCTTGCAATTGCGTGACTACGCCTTGGGGGGCGGGCCGGCGGTAGTCGGACGAGGCGCGTGGCGGCAACAGCTGCAGCACCGATGGGGGTGGGTGAATTGAGCACTGTCAGATTTGCGCGTCGAGCGCGCCGTGAATCGCCGCGTACACCGGGCGGCGAGGTGACGCTTCAGGCCCCACCGGAGATTCCTCGCGTCACGCCGGGAAACCTACTGACCAAACTACTTCCGGTGATCATGGTGGTTGCCATGATCGGCATGGTGGCGCTGATGTTCTCTTCCGGCATGGCGCGCAATCCGATGTCTCTGCTGTTTCCGGTCATGATGATGGTGTCGATGCTCGGGATGCTCGCCGGGGGCGGTCGTAGCGGTGGGGCACGAGCGTCCGAAGCGAACGAGGACCGCAAGGACTACCTGCGGTACCTGGATCAGATGCGCAGCGATGTTGCTGCGACGTCTGGTGCGCAGCGTGCTGCTCTCGAGTGGAGCAATCCCGAGCCGTCGCAGCTTTGGACACTGGCCGGGACTGTGCGGATGTGGGAACGTCAGATCACCGACTCGGACTACTGCCACGTTCGGGTCGGTCTGGGTACACAGCGATTGGCCACCAGGCTTGTATCTCCGGAGACGGGGCCGGTCGAGGATCTCGAACCCGTCGCTGCTGTCTCACTTCGGCGATTCGTCCGTGCGCATTCGGTTGTAAAAGACCTGCCGACCGCCGTCTCGCTTCGCGGATTTGCTGCGATGTCCATTGAGGGGCAGAGGGATTCCGCTCGAGCGCTCGTCCGCTCGATGTTGATGCAGCTGTGCACTTTTCACGGTCCGGACACCGTCCAAGTTGCAGTGGTGTGCGGTCCCGATACCGAAGCCGAGTGGGAGTGGGTCAAGTGGCTCCCACAAGTACAACACCCGGAGTCTCAGGACGGCGCCGGCACTTCACGCATGGTGTTCGGTTCGTATCTCGAGTTCGAAAGTTCCCTCGGGGAAACGCTTTCGATGCGTGCTCGATTTGCTCGCAACACTCCAGCGAGTGCGGGCGTTCCGCATCTCGTGTTGGTCGTGGACGGTGGCTTGCTCGAAGGTGACACCGGCCTGTTGTCCGAATCCGGGCTCGACTCGGTGACCGTCCTCGACCTGTGCGGGTTCTGCCCGCGGCTGGCGGCGGCACGCGGTTTGCGACTGGTCGTCGGTAGCGATCAGATCGGCGCGGTGAGCAGCGCAGGAGTCGAGAACTTTGCGACGCCTGACGCCGCGACGACGAGCCTGGCGCAGTCGTTCGGACGTCGCATCGCACCGTTCCGTGCGGCATCGCAGAACGCCGTGGACGCAACTGACGACGACCGATCCCTTCGGACCTGGAGCCAGATGTTGGGGATAGGAAATGTTGCGAGGTTCAATCCTGAGCATGGCTGGCTGCCACGTCAGGGGCGCGACCGACTCCGCGTGCCGATCGGTGTCGGACAAGATGGAAACCCTGTCGAACTGGATCTGAAGGAGTCCGCCGAGAACGGTATGGGTCCGCATGGGCTGTGTATCGGAGCCACCGGTTCTGGTAAGTCGGAGTTCCTGCGAACCTTGGTACTCGGCCTGATCGCGACGCACTCACCCAGCGCACTGAATCTCGTCCTGATCGACTTCAAAGGTGGTGCAACCTTTCTCGGCCTGGAGGAGGCGCCGCACGTAGCTGCGATCATCACCAACCTTGCCGAGGAATTGGCGATGGTCGATCGTATGAAGGACGCGCTCGCCGGCGAAATGAATCGTCGACAGGAACTGCTGCGTGCGGCAGGAAACTTCGCAAACGTGTCTGACTACGAGAAGGCGAGGCTGGCCGGCGCTGCACTCGATCCGTTGCCTGCACTCTTCGTGGTTGTCGACGAGTTTTCCGAACTGCTCAGTCAACAGCCGGAATTTGCCGAATTGTTCGTGGCCATCGGGCGATTGGGCAGGTCACTTCATATTCACCTGCTGCTGGCCAGTCAGCGGCTCGACGAAGGAAAGCTTCGGGGTCTCGACAGCCATCTTTCGTATCGTGTCGGTTTGAAAACGTTCTCGGCGAACGAGTCTCGTTCCGTTCTCGGCGTTCCCGATGCTTATCACCTGCCGGGCACACCCGGTGCGGGATACCTGAAGTCCGATTCTGCTGAGATCGTTCGCTTCCAAGGTGCATACGTGTCAGGCCCGTACGAGGGTGAGCGGATAGTGCCCACTCGATTCTCGGTAGATTCCCCCGTCGAACTCGCGCCGCTGCCGTTTACCGCGACGCCCGTGGTCGGGCCAGAGGCTGTTGTCGTTCCCGTCGAGCCCGATGTCATCGACATGGGTGAAATCGGTGACGATGCACGTACTCTCATGGGAGTCCTCGTCGACCGAATGCGCTCTCACGGCCCACGCGCGCACGAGGTGTGGCTACCGCCGCTCGAGGCATCCCCGACGCTTGACCAGTTGTTGCCGCGGTGGGCGGCCGGTGATCAACCTCGCGGAAATCTGAGCGCACCCTTCGGCGTAGTCGACAGGCCGTTCGATCAGCGCCGCGATCTTCTCGTCGCCGATCTGAACGGATCAACGGGCAACCTCGCGATCGTCGGCGGCCCGCAGTCGGGAAAGTCGACGGCCTTGCGCACGTTGATCTTGTCTCTGAGCATGACGCACACGCCGGAACAGATTCAGTTCTACTGCCTCGACTTCGGCGGTGGAACGCTCCTCGGATTGAAAGATCTGCCGCACGTCGGATCGGTGGCAAACCGCTTGGATTCCGACCGCGTCCGCCGCACGGTCGCCGAGGTACTCGGTGTGGTCGCGAAACGGGAGCGGCTGTTTCGTGACCTCGGCATCGACTCCATGGCCGATTTCCGAAGATTGCGAACAGCTGATCCCGCCGGGGAAGGCGTGGCGGCGGGACTCCGAGATGACCCGTACGGTGACGTCTTCCTCGTCGTCGATGGTTGGCCCAGCGTTCGTTCGGATTTCGAATCACTCGAGCCTCAGATCAGCATGCTCGCCGGTCAAGGCTTGTCCTTCGGTGTGCACGTGATCGTCACGACGTCGAGGTGGGCCGAGATCCGGCCGGCACTCAAGGATCAACTGGGTACTCGCGTCGAACTTCGATTGGGTGATCCGGGAGATTCGGATGCGGGTCGCCAGAAAGCCAGCCTGGTGCCGGAAGGTCGACCGGGTCGTGGCATCACCCGCGACGGACTTCATCTTCTCACCGGACTACCTCGAATCGACGGTTCGCCAGGTAGTGAGAATTCCGGTGGGTCTGTGGCGTCGACGGTCGAACATATTGCAGCCATGTCGAATTCGCGCCCGGCGCCCACCGTGCGGATGCTTCCGGATTCGTACTCGCGGTCAGAACTTCTCGAAGCTGTCGGAACCCGGTGGCCCTCACCGAGTGCGGCCGACGGTCGGTGCCTCACCGTGCCGATCGGGCTCGGTGAGACCGACCTCGCCCCGGTGTACATGGACTTCCGGGAACACCCGCACCTCTTGATATTCGGCGACACCGCGTGTGGCAAGACATCTCTTCTGCGCGGAATAGCGGAAGGGATCATCGCGTCGAACACACCGGCGCAGGCCAAGCTGATTATCGGTGACTATCGGCATTCCCTACTCGGAGTGGTCGAAGGGAATCACCTCGGCGGTTACTCGGCGTCGTCGACGACCTTCAGTGAGTTGATGGTCGACTTGGCTCGGATCGTCGCCGCCAGAATGCCGAACGCCGAAACAACACAGCAGCAATTGCGGGAAAGGTCGTGGTGGAGTGGGCCGGAGATTTATGTACTGATCGACGACTACGACCTTGTGGCCACACCGAGTGGTAATCCGGTGGCGCCGTTGCTCGAGTACATTCCGCATTCCAAGGACATCGGTTTACACCTCGTGATTGCCCGCCGTTCCGGTGGCGCGGCCAGAGCACTCTACGAGCCGGTCATTGCGAGAATTCGCGACATGGCACCGGCCGGATTGATCATGAGCGGAAGTCGCGACGAGGGAAATCTCGTCGGCACCGTCCGCGCGTCGGCATTGCCGGAAGGTCGTGGGGTCTACGTTTCTCGGTCGCAAACCCAACTTGTCCAAGTTCCGTGGATGCCACCGCTGTGACCGTTCCGTCCTTGGTGTCGGTCTCGCTACATTGGGGTGCATCCAATATCTGGGTCGTCTCGGGTCAACGCGAATTCTGTTGCAGTGCAGACATCAGACGCGAACCGGCGTCGGGTCCCGGTACGACCGGTGAAAATGCGATCGATTACGTCGACGACGATTATGTCGACGTAGATGGTCGGATTGTCCCCACCGTCTTGGAGCTGGCCAGGCTGATCTCCAGTGCGATGGAAGGGTGTGGAATCGTCGATGCAGACATCCTCTATCTCAGTCATCCCTCGGACTGGGGTGCCCCACGTAGGCGGCGATTGCTCGATGCCGCACGGCGAGTGGCGCACGACGTCGTCCTCGTTCCGACGTCGGTCGCGGCGGCGAGGTCGGCCCGTACAGCCTGGCGATCACGGTGTGTCGTCCTCGAACTGCGTGGCGGAATGGTGGTCGCTTCTGTTGTCGTTGAGGTCGACGGTGAACTCCGAATCGACGGGGCACAAAGCTCGGCGATCGCAGACGTTGCGGGGTTGTTTTCCGGAATCGGGGACTTGTCGGTTCGGGACGCTGTGGTGTTGGTCGGGCCGCGCTCCCATGCCGTTGCGGCTTCGCTCGAACGTGGGTCGACGAATGTCCACGGCCATGCGAGCATTCGAATTCTGGACGAGAGTCGGGTGGCGTCGTCTCTGGTGGATCCTCGGACGCTCGTTCGCCAGACAACTGCGCGGGACAGTTCCGGTCGAATCGTCGACAATTCAGCTTTTGGCGCCGGGTGGGTAGGCGATCCGGATGGCGCGATGTCGATTCCTTCCGTGGACTCGACTGCCTCCTCGCCCCGTCGAGTCGGCGGGTGGCACGGAGGCCGTCGACGGTTCGCGGCGGCGCTTGCGGCGCTTGCGGTGGTCGCCGTCGTCGCTGCGGTCGCGGCAACGGTCGTGGTGTCCACTCGCGACCGAGGCGATTCTCGGTTGGCGGACTCGGTTGCAGCTACGGCGGAAGACAAAGTCGAGATCGTGGAGGCGTCGAAAGAGCAGGAAAAGCCTGCGCCGAAGACTTCGATTCCGTCGATCGAGTCCGGTGTCACGCCGGAACTCACGCGTGTGGAGGTGGGGAGCGTTGCAGCAGAGCTGCCTTCCGATTGGAAGCTTCTGTCACGAGGGACCTCGAGCGGGCGCACCGATTTGATACCCAGTTCCGGCGCTGATCGCAAGATCGTGGTCATCGAGAAACGTCTTGCGGAAGGTGCTGGATTCGATTCCGTCGAAGCCGCTTTGCGTCAGCAGTTTTCGGCGTTCGAGGACCCATTGCGGTTCGGAGAGTTTTCTGTGATCGACGATGCCGCAGGAAAACAGGCAGTGGTGTACGTCGAGTTTCCGGACGATTTCTCCGAGGTGCGTTGGCGCGTGTACGTCGACAACGGTCGGCAAGTGAGTATCGGCTGCCAGTATCTGGTCGGTGAGTGGAACAGTCTCGAAGCGGACTGCCTGCGGATGTGGCAGTCACTCGAATTCACGCCCTGACCGGATCGGTCGGTTCTGAAAACATTCTTCGATCGGGCCGGAACCGTTGGCACGGAGGTCGCGTCAAAGTATGTGTAGCGCACATCAGGGAGTTCCGCTCGACCCCGGTGCACATCCGACGGACAAGCCGTCGTGGTCGCCGATACCGAACGGTACTCACCGAATCCAGGGGGACGACATGGGCTTTACCGCAACTACCGCTGAATTGATCGATTCGGCGGGGACCATCGACGGACATCTCGGTGACATCAGGGGACTGGTCAACGCTGTTCGGTCGGAGGCCGACGCTTCGCACAATTCGTGGAACGGTGCGGCGCAGGTCGAATACGCAGGAATCATGGAGCGATACAACAGCGCGGCCCTGAAGCTGGACACTGCTCTGACCGACATCTGCGAGCAGATCAAACAGGCTGCGGGAACCTTCGACTCGACCGAAGACGACAACGTCAGCTCGCTTCGCGGCGCGACGGTGAACATGTCCTGACCGTCAGCTCTTCACCGTTCGATCAAGCAGTCCTCAGCCAGTAGTTCTCACAAAGTTCTCTCCAGTCACACCGAACCGGGAGCAGTTATGTCCGACAGGATCAAGTACGACTTCGGCGGCCTCGCAATGCTGTCCGATCAGATGAAACAGCAGGCCAAAGCGATCAACGACAAGCAGGGCGACATCAAGGTTGTCGTAGACAAGCTGCAAGCAGGCTGGGAAGGGGCAGGTTCCGAAGCCTGGAACGACGCACAGCGCCGCTGGGCCCAGGCGTCCGAAGAACTGAACATGGTTCTCGCGCAGATCGCCGGAGCGACGGCGAGCGGCTCGGAGAAGATGCAGGAAGCTGACCGGATCGCCGCAAACGGGTTCGGTCGCTGACAACATTCATGTCGTGACGACACCCCGACTGCCCCGGTACCGTCAGGTTGCCGGGGCAGTCGCATGTCGATCGCTTACCTGCTGGTTCCCGACGAGGGCATTGTCGGCGGAGATGGCTGCGCTTTGACCTGGCAGCGGGTAGACCGGTATCGTCTATCGGTGGCGTGCCGTAGGGCTCCGGCAGAAATGCGTGGAGACCGGCGGTTCTCGGGTCTCAACTGGCCGCCGAGGATCGTTTACGCGATACGCACATGGTCAGCAGTGGAATGAATTAAGACGAGGAAGATCTGTGTCTACGTACACCCCGAAGGCCGGAGATGTGACCCACTCGTGGCACGTCATCGACGCCACTGACGTGGTGCTCGGCCGTCTTGCCGTTCAGGCAGCGAACTTGCTGCGTGGCAAGCACAAGCCCACCTACGCGCCGCACATCGACGGTGGTGACTTCGTTGTCATCATCAACGCTGAGAAGGTTGCCATCAGCGGCAACAAGCTGCAGGGCAAGAACGTTTACCACCACTCCGGATTCCCGGGTGGCCTGAAGTCCCGCACTGTCGGTGAGGTCCTCGACAGGACCCCCGATCGTCTCGTCGAGAAGGCCATTGTCGGCATGCTCCCCAAGACGAAGCTCGGCCGCGCAATGAGCAGCAAGCTCAAGGTCTACGCGGGCCCGAATCACCCCCACACCGCGCAGCAGCCGGTGCCGTTCGAGATCAAGCAGGTCGCACAGTGACATCGCCGGAAGAGCAGAACGTGTCCGAAGAGAACATCGAAGCAGTGGAAGAGCTTGTCGCCGCTGACGCAGTCGAGGTCGTCGAAGAGGTTGCTGCAGCTACGCTCGCACCGATCGTCCTCGATCGCCCGGTCCAGACCGTCGGTCGCCGCAAGGAGGCTGTCGTTCGCGTCCGGATGACTCCCGGTACCGGTCAGTTCAAGCTCAACGGCCGTACGTTGGAGGATTACTTCCCCAACAAGGTTCACCAGCAGCTGATCAAGGCTCCGCTGGTGCTCGTCGAGCGTCCCGAGTCTTTCGACATCATTGCACTGCTGCACGGTGGCGGCCCGTCCGGTCAGGCAGGCGCACTGCGTCTGGCTATCGCGCGCGCACTCATCGAGGTAACCCCTGATGATCGTCCGGCCCTCAAGCGTGCAGGCTTCCTGACGCGTGACGCCCGCGCGGTCGAGCGTAAGAAGTACGGCCTGAAGAAGGCCCGTAAGGCATCGCAGTACTCCAAGCGCTGATGCTTTGCCGAGGTTGACCCGACGGGTCTGCTTCGGCACCTGTTCACCACAAGAGCGGGCGTCCATCGTTACCGGACGCTCGCTCTTGTGTTTCTCGGAGAAATTCCATTCTCGAGTTTCATTCTCGAGGTTCACAGGATTCAGGAGTCGTTCTATGGGTCGGTTGTTCGGTACTGACGGTGTTCGTGGGCTTGCCAATTCGGATCTGACTGCAGATCTTGCATTGAGATTGGCAGTTGCCGCGGCGAGCGTACTGACAGCCGGCACCTCGGATGCCCGTCCGACCGCCGTGATCGGCCGCGATCCTCGCGCCAGCGGTGAGATGCTTCAAGCCGCGGTGACGGCCGGGTTGAGTTCCGCAGGCGTCGACGTGCTGGACGTGGGTATCCTCCCGACTCCGGCAGTTGCATACTTGACGGCAAAGCTCGACGCCAGTCTCGGTGTCATGATTTCTGCATCGCATAATCCCATGCCGGACAACGGAATCAAGATTTTCGCGGCCGGTGGGCACAAGCTGGATGACGCTGTCGAGGTGGCGATCGAGGACGCACTCGACGGCACTGCACCGCCGGTCCTTCCGACAGGTGCCGGGATAGGCCGAGTCCGTGCGGTCGACGATGCCGCTCAGCTGTACCTTGCACATCTGGCGAGCGCGGCGAGCGAGCCGCTCGCTGGACTTACCGTTGTCGTCGACTGCGCCAACGGCGCTGCTTCCGCGCTCGCACCGGTTGCCTACGCAGCAGCGGGCGCTCGCGTCATCGCGATCAGCGCAGATCCCGACGGCCTCAACATCAACGACGGCTGCGGATCGACGCACCTGGAGAATCTTCAGAAAGCCGTAGTCGATCACGGGGCGGACCTAGGCCTCGCGCACGACGGCGACGCCGACCGTTGCTTGGCCGTCGACGAGACCGGCGCGGTGGTCGACGGTGACGCGATCATGGCTGTTCTGGCGATCGCGATGAACGAGGCCGGGGAGTTGGTCGAGAACACTCTCGTCGCGACTGTCATGAGCAATCTCGGTTTGCACATCGCGATGCGCGAGGCAGGCATCAACATCGTGACTGCTGCCGTAGGCGACCGCTACGTCTTGGAGGAACTGCGCGCGGGCGGATACAGCCTCGGTGGCGAGCAGTCAGGCCATGTTGTGTTGCCGGCGTTCGGCACCACGGGCGACGGAATTCTCACCGGTCTCAGGCTGCTCGGACGCATGGCTCGTACGCGTAAGTCGGCATCGGTACTGGCTGCAACGATGACCACCCTCCCGCAAGTGCTGATCAACGTGAAGGTCGGGGACAAGGCGGCAGTCGCAGCGTCGCCGTCGGTACTTGCAGCAGTCGCGGACGCCGAGCGCGTTCTCGGTGACGGTGGTCGAGTGCTCCTGCGCCCGTCCGGGACAGAGCAACTGGTCCGCGTCATGGTCGAGGCCACCGAACTTCCGCTCGCGCATAAGCTGGCTGACGAGTTGGCCGAGATCGTCGGTTCGGTGTAGCCCCTCATTACGCCTTCGCGTTTTGAGGGAACGTAATTGCGCTCTGCTGCGTCCAAGGAGTCAAAGGCCGCTCGACGTGCGAGTGGTTCCGTTGAAACTTGGGGGCGCTCGTGGATGTCGACCGCGCTGGAACAGATGAATTGGCACGCCATGCGGTGTCGGTGGCCCAGGGTCTGCGCGATTCTGCCGAGCCGATCAAGCATTTGCGATGGGGCGGCGCCGCTTCGGGCCGTGACTACGCCGAGCACGGAGCCGCGTTGGCGTCGGCATTGGCGGTCCTGAATTCTCGCTTGACTGGCCGTGCGGATCTTCTCGATACGTTGGCGCGCCGGCTTTCCTCTTCGGCTGAGGCAATCACTGAGGTGGATCGTGAGGGCGCGCGGCGGGTGCGGGACTCCGGCGGGTCGGCCTCGTGATACCGAACAGCGTTACAGCCCAGGCAGTACCGAACGGCCCGTGTTCTTTCGAAGATATTCTTGCACTGCGTGATTCACATGCTCATCCCGACGAAATTCTGGAAGCGGGCGCTAGCGGACTGCAGTTCTTCGGCCGATTTCACGACCTGGCCACTCGGTTGGGTTTCGAAGAACGGACGCTTACCTCCTACGAGGATGCATATCGCGCAGAGGCGGGCATCGATATCGGGGCACTGAAGCGAGACATGTCGGACATGGCTGCGGCGGTGGATAGTTCGGTCGCGGAGATCGCGATGCTGACGGTCCTGGCCGAGAATCTTCCTGCAGTGTGGAATGTTTCCGGCGTGGATGCGGTCGTCGATCAGGTCTTCGCCGCGCGGCGCGAAGCTCGGTCCGATGCGGATTCGGCGCCACTGTTGATCACGCTAGCCGACGAACTTGCGCGGACTGTTCGAACGGCTTTGGCAGACAAGGCTTTCAAGGTGGCCAGCCTCGACCGGGCGACCATCGGCGGTCTGGGTGCGGGGGAGATCGATCAGCTGGCTCACGTCGCTTCCAGCGGTCGTGGCGCGGCGCCATGGTTGGACACCGTTTTTCGTTCGGCGTATCTGGATGCCCGCGACGAATTCGACAGGGCGTGCGCGCAGTGTGCGAGCGCGGTAGGCGATGCTTTTGATGCCGCGACTCAGTGGGTGACAGACGCCTTCCCGTCGACCTTGCCGGTCGCCGAGACGATCGAATCCGGTGCCGCGGCTGCGCCGATCTCTTTCTCGATCGGCGGCAACACGTGGGGCTTCTCGATTGCGCCCGACGGTCGTGGGGTGAGTCTCGATGTCGCCGGCGCCGACGGGAACTCTGTGTCTGTCACCGTGGAGTTGGACGAAAATGGTTGGCCGAGAATAGTTTTTGATGCCGATCAGGAGGCGGTCATGCAGGAGACATACCCGCAAGAAGCGTCCCAGCCCGCGACACTTCAACCCGAAATTCCCCAACCCGAAATTCCCCAGCCCGATATTCCCCAGCCCGAGGTGCCGGTTGAAACCACCGCCGAAGTCTCGCCCGCGCCGGACCCGGAACCGCCTGTCACAGTCCCGGACGAGTCGATCGCCGGCCCCGACGGAGAGACGGGCGCTGAGCTGGCCGGAGCGGGTCCGCTGTGAAGTCCGTTCACGCGCCCTTCGAAGAGATCCGTCGAACTCTCGATTCTCAACTCGACGACTTCCGTGAGCGCAGAGCGGCAGTGGCGAGCGAGGAATCGCGCCAGGAGCCGCCGCCCGAATCGACATCTGCCGATAACGACACGGAAGGGTCGGTCAGATCCGGCCCGTATCTGCGATCCGCGTCAGAGCCGACGCCGACGCCGACGAAGCCGAGCCCGCCGGCGGAGGCGAGCACGAACCTCTACTTACGCAACAGCTGGCTGGCCCGCGCGTCGGAGTGAGGTTCAACCGGGAGCAACGGCGCCGTGTGTGGAATCTCGACATCAGGATCAGCAAAGTCCTGGTACTTCTTGTCGCCGGTCAGATGGAACAACAGGAAGCCCGTGAGCAGGCACCGTGTGGCGGACTGTGTCTTGCGCTCGGATCCACCGAGGCCCAGGGCTCCGAGGAGTCGGCGGCCTTCGATCAGTCCGGCGTCTTGGCCGTCGTTCACGGTGCGTGCGACGACGGGACCGCCCCACTCCACGCTCAGCGGGCGCGCATTGCTGGTCAAGGAATCGACGTCGTCTTGGCCGGCAAGGATCAATCCGGGCGCTGTGATCTTCGACGCGTAGTTCTCCGCCTTGGGTGCTGTCGGGGCCGGGAACAGCGCGGCTACCGCACCGACATCCCCGCGCTGCGCTGCGGCCAGTACCGCCGCGCCCGCGCCCATGCCGTGACCGGCAAAGGCGACCCGATCGGGGTGGACGCTGATCTGGCCGGGGCCGAGTCGCACGCCGACGCAGATGTCGAGCGTCGCCCGAAGATCTGCAGCCAAGCCGAGATGGGACGGGACCGGACCGCGTTCGCTGTCGGGCGCCGCTGCGACAATTCCCCAGGAAGCGAGGTGCTGGAGTGTCTGCTCGTACTTGTGGGACCCGACCATCCACCCGTGCGCGAACGCAACGGCGGGGAGATTGAAACCGGTTTCCGGCGTGTACACGACACCCGGCTGTCCGGCCAGGGCGAGGTTGCCGCGGAGAACTCGGTGCGGGCCGCGCTTGGACAGCTCACGGGTCAGTGTCTTCAGTTTCGGTGCCACGGTTGAAGACGTTATCCGATGAGCCGTCTCGTGTATGCGGAGCCGACGCTGCAACCGGCTGGGGGATGCCTGTGGAACCGCAAAATGCGCCCACCGCCGATGTCCAAGTACCCTGAGTCACCATGTGCGGAATCGTGGGATACGTCGGCCACCGCCCAGCTCTGGGCGTTGTGGTGGAGGCTTTACGGCGAATGGAGTATCGCGGGTACGACTCGTCGGGAATCGCGATTCTCGACGGAACCGGTGGGGTCGAGATCGAGCGTAAGGCCGGTAAGTTGGCCAACCTCGAGGCGGAGCTCGGCGAGTACGGCGCGGATCACTTTGTCGGTACGTCGGGTATGGGTCATACCCGGTGGGCGACGCATGGGCGACCGACCGACCGTAATGCGCATCCGCATCGTGATGCGTCGGGCAAGCTGGCTGTCGTTCACAACGGAATCATCGAGAATTTCGCCCCGCTGCGTGCGGAGCTCGAGGCTGCAGGCGTCGAGCTTCAGAGCGACACGGATTCCGAGGTGGCAGTTCACCTGGTAGCCCGGGCGTACTCCGACGGGCCGACAGCAGGTGATTTCATCGAGAGTGCGCTGTCGGTGGTTCGTCGGTTGGAAGGTGCGTTCACGCTCGTCTTCACGCACGCCGACCACGCGGACACGATTGTCGCCGCCCGCCGCTCGACGCCGCTCGTCGTCGGTGTCGGTGAGGGCGAGATGTTCCTCGGCTCCGACGTCGCTGCGTTCATCGAGCACACACGCGATGCGGTTGAACTCGGACAGGATCAGGCAGTGGTGATCACTGCCGACAGCTATCGGATCTCCGACTTCGCGGGCAACGAGGCAGAGGGGCGCCCGTTCCGCATCGACTGGGATCTCGCGGCCGCCGAAAAGGGTGGTCACGACTACTTCATGCTCAAGGAGATCGAAGAGCAGCCGACCGCTGTCGCCGACACGCTCCTCGGCCACTTCGAGAACGGGAAGATCGTCCTCGACGAGCAGCGGTTGTCCGATCAGGAACTGCGCGACGTCGACAAGGTGTTTGTCGTCGCCTGCGGTAGTGCCTACCACTCCGGACTGTTGGCGAAGTACGCGATCGAGCATTGGACGCGTCTACCTGTCGAGGTCGAACTCGCCAGCGAATTCCGTTACCGCGACCCGGTTCTGGATCGCTCGACGCTTGTTGTCGCGATCTCGCAGTCGGGGGAGACGGCGGACACACTCGAAGCGGTCAAGCACGCCAAAGACCAGAAGGCACGCGTCCTGGCGATCTGCAACACCAACGGTGCACAGATCCCGCGCGAAGCCGACGCCGTTCTCTACACGCGGGCAGGACCGGAAATCGCGGTTGCGTCGACCAAGGCCTTCCTGGCGCAGGTGACCGCGAACTACCTCGTCGGTTTGGCTTTGGCGCAGGCTCGCGGCACCAAGTATCCGGACGAGGTTGCGCGCGAGTACGCCGACCTCGAAGCTATGCCCGCATTGGTCAGCAAGGTGCTCGAGACGGCAGAACCGGTGCGCGCGTTGGCACGCCAGTTCGCGCACGCGTCGACCGTGCTGTTCCTGGGGCGCCACGTCGGCTACCCGGTGGCGCTCGAGGGTGCGCTCAAGCTCAAGGAGCTTGCGTACATGCACGCCGAGGGCTTTGCCGCCGGTGAGCTCAAGCACGGCCCGATCGCGCTGATCGAGGAGGACCTTCCGGTCATCATCGTCATGCCGTCGCCGCAGGGTCGCGCTGTCCTGCACTCGAAGTTGGTGTCCAACATTCAGGAGATCAAGGCGCGCGGGGCAACGACTATCGTCATCGCGGAGGAAGGCGACACCGTCGCCGCGGCGCACGCGGATCACCTGATCGAGATTCCGGCGTCACCGACTCTGCTGCAGCCGTTGCTGTCCACGGTTCCGTTGCAGATCTTTGCGGCCGAGGTTGCCGCGGCGCGCGGATACGACGTCGACAAGCCGCGTAACCTGGCGAAATCGGTTACGGTCGAATAGTTTTCGTAGGGAAATTCGGGCCCCGCAGTCGAAAGACTGTGGGGCCCGAGTGCGTTACGGCGTCTCGACGACGACGGTTCCGCGCATCTCGGGATGCGGTGTACAGGTGTAGTCGTAGGTTCCGGGTTCGGTGAACGTGTAGGTGTAAGTTCCCGATTTCTTGAGTGGGCTGCGGAGTTTGCCCTTGGCGTCTCCGAGGCCGTTGACGTCGTGGGCCATTCCGTTGTCGTCGAATACCCACGTGACGGTGTCGCCGACGTTCACGGTGATGGAAGCGGGGGAGTACGCCATCCCGGAGATGGTCACCACGGGTCCGCTCGCCGTCGTTTCGGCCGCAGATGGTGTGGAGTCAGTGCCGGAACTGCACCCGACCAGACCGAGAGCGAGGACGAGTCCCGCGATTGCCGGGCGAAGACGTGATTTCATGGTTTCGAGGGTAGCGACGGCAACTGAAGGGTTCCGACATGCGTGGGTACTACACAGCCGATCAGGTGCGAGCAGCGGAGGTGCCGCTGCTCGACAAGCTGCCCGACGGAGTGCTGATGCGTCGAGCGGCGTACGGTCTCGCGCGAGTCGTCGCGGACGAATTACGTTCCCGTACAGGATCGGTCGCGCATCGGTCGGTGACGCTTCTGGTCGGTACCGGCGACAACGGCGGTGATGCCCTGTGGGCGGGTGCGTTGCTCCGCAAACGAGGTGTGAGTGTTCGGGCCGTGTTGCTCGATCCGGCGCGCGCTCATCGGTCGGGCCTCGACGCTCTCCTGAAGGCTGGTGGCCGAGTCGCTGCCGAAGTCGGGTCGCCGGATCTGGTGATCGACGGCATCGTCGGGATTTCCGGGCACGGCGGTCTGAGGCCTGACGCAGCTGAGCTCGTCGGCCAGGCGGAGGCACCGATCGTGGCGGTCGATCTTCCGAGCGGCGTCGACGCGAACACCGGCGCAGTGGACGGCCCGTCGGTTACCGCTGATGTGACGGTCACATTCGGTGCGCTCAAGCCGGTACACGTACTCGCGGCTCCGCTGTGTGGTCGTGTCGAACTCGTGGATATCGGATTGAGCGTCGGCGAACCGGCGTTCGGTTCGCTCGATCCGGCCGAGGTCGGTGCGCTGTGGCCGGTGCCAGGCGCGGAGGACGACAAGTACTCGCAGGGTGTGGTGGGCATCGTTGCGGGAAGTGAGCAGTATCCCGGCGCGGGAGTGCTCTGCACCGGCGCCGCGGTGACCGCGACCTCCGGACTGGTTCGCTACGCCGGGCACGGCGCCGCCGAGGTGCTCGCCCGGTTCCCGGAGGTGATTGCGAGTGAGACGTTCCAAGCCGCCGGGCGGGTTCAGGCCTGGGTGGTCGGACCCGGTATGGGTACCGACGACGACGCCGCGCGGCTTCTGGCGTCGGTACTGGCTACCGATGTACCCGTTGTCGTCGATGCGGACGGACTTACCCTCCTCGCTCAACGTCCCGAACTTGTCGCAGCCCGGACCGCGCCGACTCTTCTGACGCCCCACGCCGGCGAGTTCGCACGATTCACACCACTCGGCGACGACAGAATCGCGGCCACGCGTGCTCTCGCCGAACGCCTCGGAGTCACGATTCTGCTGAAAGGCCATACGACGGTGATCTCGGATCCCGGCGGTGAGGTCCTGGTCAACGACGCCGGCGGCTCCTGGGCGTCGACCGCAGGCTCGGGTGACATCCTCTCCGGTGTGATCGGCGCGTTGCTGGCGGCGGGTCTGAGCCCTCTCGAAGCCGGGGCCGTCGGGGCGCGGGCTCACGCGTTGGCTGCGAACATCGCCGCTGCCGGCGGTCAGAGCGATGTCGCCGGAGCACCGATTTCGGCTTCGCCGCTGCTGGGAGGTCTGCGCGAGTCGGTGCGTGTGCTTCGCTCTTTTGCCCTTGATTGAGGGTGTTCAAACCCGAACACGTGTCCGATTCTGCGCGGGTGGCAGGATTGTCGCCATGACGCTTGCCCAGGGAAGAGCACCGAAGGAGCCTGCGGAGGGGAAGGCGAGCCGACTCGACGACGCAGTAGGGCCGCAGACGGAGGCAGTCGTCGATCTGGACGCGATCGCGCACAACGTGCGTGTCCTGCGTGAATTTGCCGGTGATGCAGCGTTGATGGCGGTCATCAAGGCGGACGGATACAACCACGGCGCAGTTGCGGTTGCGCGGACGGCACTGTCGGCCGGAGCCCGGGAACTCGGCGTCACCACCATCGCGGAGGCACTGGTCCTTCGCGAGGCAGGCATCACCGCTCCCGTCCTGGCCTGGCTGCACGGCCTCGACGCCGATTTCTCCTCGGCGATCCGATCCGACGTCGAGATCGGCGTGTCCTCCCCGCGACACCTGGCTGCTGTCGTCGACGCGGCACGGGTTCTGGGACAACAGGCGACCGTGACGCTCAAGGTGGACACCGGTCTCAATCGCAACGGCGTCTCGAGAACCGAGTGGCCGCAGATGCTCGACGACCTCGCTACTGCCCGGGACGAGGGCACGATCAGGCTGCGCGGAGTGTTTTCCCATCTTGCGCACTCGGACGAACCGCATCATGACGTCATCGACATGCAGAAGCAGCGTTTGATCGAAGCGGTTGCCGACGTCCGCGCTCGCGGATTCGAACCCGAAGTTGTTCATCTTTCCAACTCCGCCGCTACAGTCACCCGTCCTGACCTGCAATTTGACATGGTTCGACCCGGAATCGCGATATATGGATTGTCTCCGGTGCCCGAACTCGGAGATTTCGGTTTACGACCGGCGATGACGCTGCGAGCGAAGGTGATTCTGGTGAAGAAGGTGGCCGCCGGAGAGGGCGTCTCCTACGGGCATCAGTGGGTCGCACCGCACGACACCACTCTTGCGCTGCTTCCCGTCGGCTACGCCGACGGTCTGACTCGTTCACTGAGCGGCAAGTTCGAAGTGCAGTTGGGCGGCAAGCGTCGCCAGGCCGTCGGGCGGATCTGCATGGACCAGGTGTTGGTGGACCTGGGGCCGGACGGCGACGGAGTTCGCGAAGGCGACACCGCGATCTTCTTCGGCAACGGCGATCACGGCGAACCCAACGCGCAGGCCTGGGCCGACGTACTCGACACCATTCACTACGAGGTCGTGACCGGAATACGTGGACGCACTGTGCGTACGTACATCGGGGGAGAGACGTCATGAAGACTGCAGGAAAGATGAGCATTCTCGGTGGCCTGCTCAGCGCTGTGGCGCTCGGCTCGATGGCCGGCGTGAATGCATTCAAGACCGCGACGCGTCCGGGCCGGGAAATCTACGCGGACGAGGACTTCGACCTCATGACGCGCGACCGCAAGAGCACGGTGCGCACCGAGGACGGCGTCGAGCTGGCAGTTCGCGAAGTGGGACCGGATGACGCTCCGCTGACAGTCGTTTTCGTGCACGGGTACTGCCTGAGTGCGCTGTCCTGGCATTTTCAGCGCCGCCAGCTCGAAGAGCGATGGGGCAACAAGGTTCGCATGGTGTTCTACGACCAGCGCGGACACGGAGATTCAGGTATGCCGCGTTCGAAGAGTTGCACGGTCTCGCAGCTGGGCCGCGACCTCGCGACTGTCGTCGAGGCCAAAGTGCCCAAGGGACCGATAGTTCTCGTCGGCCACTCGATGGGCGGCATGACGGTGCTCGCGCTTGCCGGTCAGCGACCCGAATGGTTCGATGGCCGAGTCATCGGCGTCGGGCTGGTCGCGACGACGGCGGCAGGGCTGGCCGAGACCGGTCTGACCCGCAATCTGCAGAATCCGATCATCGACGGGTTCCGGTTGGCAGTGCGCACCTCGCCAGGAGTGGTTCAGCACGCCCGGGGCGCTGCGCGAGTACTGATCACGCCGATCCTGCGTGCAGCGTCGTACGGCACCGATGTCAGCCCACGACTGCATGAGCTGTCGGACGGCATGCTCGACCGGACCTCGGTCGTGACCATCGTCAATTTCTTGCGGACGTTGGAACTGCACGACGAGTCCGCGTCCCTCGAGGTGCTCGCGCACACACCGGCAGTCGTGATCTGCGGCGATCAAGACATGATGATTCCGTTCATCAGCTCCAAGCGTCTCGCTGCCGATCTCCCCGAGTCTGAACTCGTGAGAGTTCACGGGGCCGGCCATCTGGTGCAGCTCGAGTTCCCGGCGATCGTGACGGACGCAATCGACAAGCTGGTGCAGCGTGCACAGGTAGAAGAGCGGTCCGATGTCGGCTGAGAACGCCACGGGACTTCCCGAATCCGGACAGATCACGTTGGAAACGGCCGAGGATACCGAGGCTTTCGGCCGACGGTTGGCGGCGGGACTTGTTGCCGGCGACCTGGTGGTGCTGGACGGGCCACTCGGGGCGGGCAAGACCGCGTTGACGCGCGGAATCGGCGCCGGGCTCGGAGTGCAGGGCCGGGTGACGTCCCCGACGTTTGTCATCGCTCGTGAGCATCGTCCGGGCACCCGCCCCGGCGGCGGAGTTCCCGTCGGCATGATCCACGTCGACGCATACCGGCTGGGAGACAGCGGACCGCATGCGCTCGACGAACTCGATGCCCTCGACCTCGACACCGATCTCACCGATGCAGTGGTGGTGGTCGAATGGGGTGGTGACGTCGTGGAAAGGCTCGTCGAACGACACTTGCGCGTGCAGCTTCATCGGGAACCTGAATCGGATGTGCGGACTGCGAGTTGGTCCTGGACGTCGTGAAACGGCGTTTGGTGTCGCAGACGTCGTGAAACGGCGTTTTGTGTCGCAGACGTCGTGAAACGGCGTTTGGTGTTATGGACGTAGTGACCCTCCCGGGCCGGAAGTAGTTCTTCACGTGCGGGTACCCTGAGAAATCGTGCTTGTTCTCGCAATTGACACCTCCACTCCGGCAGTCACTGCCGGAGTCGTCTCCCTGTCTGCTCCGTCACCGGACACAGAGTCACCGGGCACCGAGTCACCGGGCACAGTGGAGACGCTTGCCGTGCGTGTCACGGTCAATCCTCGTGCGCACGCCGAGGTCTTGACCCCTCACGTCCTCGAATGCCTCGCCGAGGCCGGGCTCACGCCGGCAGAGTTGAACGCCGTCGTCGTGGGTGTCGGGCCGGGGCCGTACACCGGACTGCGTGTCGGCATGGCGACAGGCGCTGCCTTCGGTGATGCACTCGGTGTTCCCGTGTACGGCGTGTGCAGCCTCGACGCCATCGCGGCCGCGGTACCGACCACACAGAGCCTGCTCGTCGTGACTGACGCGAGGCGTCGCGAGATCTACTGGGCGCGCTATGCCGGCGGAGTGCGTGTCGAAGGACCGGCTGTGAATTCCGCCGGCGACGTTGATCCTTCGCCTTCGACGCTGATTGCCGGATCTGCTTCGCACGTGGACTTCTTCGATCTGCCAGTGGACCCGGCGGAGACACCCTCTCCGGCCGGGTTGGTCACAGTCGCTGCTCGCGAGATTCTGGCCGGATCGGTTCCGGCCCCGCTCGAGCCGCTGTACCTCCGACGCCCGGACGCGAAGACCCTCGCAGAACGTGGCAAGTGAGACCGAGCAGATGAAGTACAGCATCGAGCCGATGAACGTCGATGACGCCGAACGGTGCGGGGAGTTGGAGCGCGTGTTGTTCGCGGGCGACGGACCCTGGAGCGCGCAAGCGTTCGTCTCGGAACTTGCGGGCGCGCATAATCATTACTTCGTTGCCAGGGAACCCGACGGTCACGTCCTCGGCTACGCCGGAGTCGCGTTGTTGGGCGCGTCGCCGAACATGGAGGCCGAGGTTCACACCATCGGTACCGATCCCTCGGCTCAGCGACTGGGAATCGGCGGCGCGTTGCTCGATGCGCTTCTGACCCTGGCGGATTCACGGCAGTGTCCGGTGTTCCTGGAAGTGCGCACCGACAACGACCCTGCCATCGCGCTGTACCGGCGCGAAGGATTCGAGATCGTCGGAACACGAAAGAAGTACTACCAGCCCAGTGGGGCAGATGCGTACACGATGAGACGGCCCGCCGTGCTCGGTGTCCGCGAAATTGAGGAGCAGCAAGCATGATCGTCATGGGTGTCGAAAGCTCTTGCGACGAAACAGGTGTCGGTATCGTTCGCTGGAACGGTGACGGAACCTGCGACCTGTTGGCCGACGAGGTGGCATCGAGCGTGGATCAGCACGCCAGGTACGGGGGAGTTGTTCCCGAAGTAGCCTCGCGGGCTCACCTCGAGGCGATAGTGCCGACGATGCGCCGTGCCCTTGCTGCCGCCGGTATCGAGAAGCCCGACGCACTTGCCGTCACCATCGGACCCGGCCTGGCCGGCGCGCTACTGGTCGGTGTCGCCGCCGCGAAAGCCTATGCCGCAGCCTGGAACATCCCGTTCTATGCGGTCAATCATCTCGGTGGTCACGTCTCGGTTGACACTCTCGAGCACGGTCCGCTGCCCTCGTGCGTCGCATTGCTGGTCTCCGGTGGTCACACGCACCTGCTTCACGTCGAAGATCTGGGCAAGCCCATTGTCGAACTGGGCACGACTGTCGACGATGCCGCCGGTGAGGCCTTCGACAAGGTGGCCAGACTGCTCGGGCTCGGCTTTCCCGGCGGACCGGCACTCGATGCTGCTGCGCAAGAGGGAGATCGGAACGCGATCGCCTTCCCCCGCGGCATGACCGGCCCGCGCGATTCGCGGCACGACTTCTCGTTCTCGGGACTCAAGACGTCCGTCGCCCGCTATGTCGAATCGAAAGAGCGCGCAGGCGAGGCCTTTTCGATCCCGGAAATCGCTGCCTCGTTCCAGGAAGCGGTTGCCGACGTCCTGACGATGAAGGCAGTGCGTGCCGCCAAGGACGTCGGGGTCGACACGTTGGTTCTCGGCGGCGGCGCCACGGCCAATTCACGTATCCGTTCACTCGCCGAGCAGCGCTGCGCCGAAGCCGGCATCACGTTGCGCATTCCGAAACCTCGACTGTGCACGGACAACGGCGTGATGATCGCTTCGTTGGCTGCCCACCTGATCGGAAATGGTGCAGGCCCTTCGGAATTGAGTGTTGCCACGGACCCGGGGCTGTCGGTCTCGGTCAGCCAGTTGATGCGCTGAGAATCAACCGACTGAGAATCAACCGACTGGGACCGGTTCCCGATCCGGTGTGGCCGCGGGGCCGGGTTCGGGCGTCGAGGTATTCGGTTCACCGGGTTTTGTTGTCGGATCACCACCGGGCGTGGTGAGTTCGGTTTCGGTGGAACCGGATCCAGGATTCTCCGGCGTCGTCGGGTTTTCGCCGCCGCTCTCACCCGGGCCGAGACCGCCGCCGGGGTTTGCCTCGGTCGGATCGACCGGGGGCGTCGCCTCGGTGTCCGGAAGCGTCGGCCACCACGCCGGTGGATCGGGCAGCGTGATTCCGGGGATGGTCGGCCAATTCGGGGTGGTCGTTGTCGTCGTCGGCGGTGTGGTTGTCGTCGACGTGTCCGGTATCGGCGCCGGCGGAAGCGTGTACTGATGCGTTGTGTACGAGTGAGTGTCGAACGGCTGTGAGTCGAAAGGCGTTGTGGGATAGCCGTACTGCGGGAAAGTGCTGCCCACTACCGAAGGCAGAGGATCATGCGAGGGGATGATCGTCGATCCGGTGCTCGGCGTCGCTTCGGGGCTCACCGTCGTCGTGGTCGAACCGGTTCCGACAGGAGAGACCGCGGTGTCGTCGGTCGGCACCAATTCCTTTGCGCCGTAGCCGAGTACCAGTCCGCCGACCACGAGCGCACCGATCAAAGCTCCCGAGACCTTGGCGGTGGATCCCGAGCGCTGGTCACTTCCGGAGCCCAGCAAGGGGAAACGAATTGCGGTGATCGAATCTGCCAGGAGTGCAGCACCTTTGGTTGCCGCAGTCTCGGGCTCGACGATCTCGACCAAGGGGAGGTCGACGGCAGCGGCGACGGCGGACCGCACGGCCGGAATGTGTGCGCCACCGCCGATGAGCACAACGGCACCGACCGGCCGCGGTGAGCCGTTCACGACTTCACGGATGAAGGTGACGGCGCGCTCGATATCCGGGGCGATGATGGCTTCGAACTCGTCGCGCGTGATCGCCATTGCGTCGACGGGAAGGTCGATGGTCACCTTGGCGGCGGTGGACAGTTGCTCTTTCGCGACGTGGCACCGGGCAGCAAGAAGCTCCGCGTCGGTGTACCGGCGCAGGTGCCCTGGCGCCTTCTCCGTCACGAAGTCGACCAATGCCCGGTCGATTCCGGCCCCTGCGAGGGCGTCGATACGGTCGGAATGCAGAACCTCACCGGTGTGGTCGACGACGGACACCGTCAGACCCTGATCGCCGACGTCCACCTGAGCTGTCGTGTCGTACCGCTCGGTTTTCCCGGTCTCGGCGAGATACGCGTGTACTGCGGCAGGTTCGGGGATGGCACGGACCTGCTTCGGCGAGCGCGAGAGAGATGACCTGATGCTCGCGAGCTGGTCGTCCGTGCGATAGCTGACACCGATCGAGCGCGGCGCTTCAGATCCGTCCGTTACCTGCGTCGTCATCAGCTTGATGGACGCCCGGACGAGGTCACCGACGTTTGAATTGGCCTGATCCGCCGAGACGAAGCGAGTCTCGGCAGGTACCGCTCCTGGCGCGTTTGTGCTGGTATCGGTGTCGACGAGTGCTGAATAGACACCGGAAGATCCAGTGGAAATTCCCAGTGAACAACTCATCGCGCACCTCCTCACAGTCAATACCGGTCAATGTTCAATCGACCGCCGTTATATGAACGTTACAGAAGGTTCGTGAGGATTGCTCAGTGCTTTTTGTCTCCATGACACCCTTTTCGGACCGAAAGGGTGGTTTTACCTGCGAAATTGTCGATCATTGATTCATGCGGAAAAAAGGCGATTCTCCCCACATCGACCGGGATCGACGACGCGCGCTGATCCGGGGTGCGGTGCTTCGACCCACGCTGACGATGATCGCCTTCGGATGTGCGTACTTCTTCCTGCCGTGGATCGATGTCCACACAGTGGGTGCGATTTTCCTCTTGATCGGTGGAGGGGCAGCGGTGCTTGCCGTGACGACCTGGCAGGTGCGTCGAATTCTGCGTTCCGATGTGCCTTCTCTGCAGGCGGTCGAAGCAGTGGCGGTCGTGATGCCGACCTACTTGCTGTTGGTGTCCATCACTTATTTTTCGGTCGAGCATGCGAGTGCCGGCAGTTTCACCGAACCGCTGTCGCGTATGGCGGCCCTGTACTTTTCGCTGTCGGTGTTCTCGACCGTCGGCTTCGGCGACATCGCTGCACAGACGGACCTTGCCAGGGGACTCGTGAGCCTTCAGATCGTCTGCAATCTGGTGTTGATCGGATTCGGCGTTCGATTTGTGGTTGCCGCAGTGTCGTGGGCGAAAGCGCACCGCTCGCCTTCGAGCGGACCTGAAATCACCTAGGACACTGCGGCAATCGGAGTCATCGTCCGGTGTGGACCAACAATTCGACGTTCTGGTCGACGCCGGTACCCGTCAACTTCGGGTCGCGGTGGATGTCGTTGAACGACAGTTCGCGGTACAGCGAGGCGAGCCCGGCCGCCGACTTGTCGCTGTACTCGACTGAATTGGGACTTTCCGCTTCGAAGAGCGTCGCAAGCAACGACACCGTTCCGTCGTGATTGTCCGCGATCTCGATGATGCGCCCGAGCTGTGGGTAGTCGATGTGAGAGGCGGTGTTGATCTCCCAGAAGCCCTGCTCGGGGGTCGCGCCGGGCCACGGGGTGATCTTGTTCTCGTGGGTGTGTCCGTTCACCCAGGCAAGTACGTTCGGGAAACGATGCAGCAAGTCCAGAAGCTGTGAACCGCGCAGGCGCGGCTCGAGGACGTTCTCGGGGTCGGGAATGAGATTGTCCATCGTGTCGCTCGTGTGGTGACTGAACAGCACGAAATAGGTGTCACTGCGCGACTCGGTGACGCGAGAGCCCGCGGCGTCGTAGTAGGTGCTGCTGCCGGCGCGCAGGGTGTTCTCGATCCACTGGAACTGAGCGGCGCCCAGCGAACCGTCGACAAGGCCTGCGCGGTTGGTGGAGTCCATGCTGATGCCGACGACGCCCGGTGCGATCTGGAACGAGTAGTAGCCGATACCGGTTTCGCCGGCGTCGGGGGCGAAACCGTGCCCGACAGGGCCGGGGCCGGTGTGCGCGGGATCAAGGTGTGCGGCGATGAACTGCCGGGGTGTGAACGGTGCGCGCGACGGGTCGGGGGTGACCTGGCGCGGCGGCGTCGTGAAGGCGGACAGGATTCCGGGAATCGCACTGGGATCGAACTTGGTGGCGATGTCGATCTGCTTGGCCTGCTCCGGTGAACCGGGCACCTCGAATTTGAGAGATCCCGTGTACATCGCTTCGAGCGGTGGGATGCCGCTTGGCACCGTGCCGGACACCGAATCGTCGTGGTTGCCGAACACGCAGTACCAAGGGGTGTTCAGGCCGGGGCTCGACACGGGAGTGAACGCGGCCCCGAAGAAGTCCGGAATCTCCGGGAAGCCGGCCTTCTTGTACATGTCGAGCATCGGCGATTCAGGGTTCCAGTACAGATCGGCACCCGAGTTCTGCACACCCTCGTAGCGGCCCTTGGCGCCGGTGTTGGCGACGACGGTTCCGCCGTTGAGTGAGGTGAGGAACCAGTCGAGTTCGGCGAATTCCTTGTTGTCCGTGTTGTCGCCGGTGGTGACCACGGCATCGAAGGGGCGCGAGGTGTGCGGGCCGCTCCCGATCGAATTGACGCGTCGGACAAGCGAAATCAACCCGTGCGCCGTCAAGGTCTCCTGGGGGCGGAACGCCGAGCCGGTGATCTGATGGACGTATTCGAAGCGCATGGGGGACTGGGCGTCGACGATGTGGACGTCGGTCAACTGCACGAGTGAGGCGAGCGCGGTGCGTCGGTCCTCGCGTCCTGACTTCGGCTCGGCCAACTCGCTGCGCACGATGTTCGCCCAACCGGGACCGGCAGTGAGCCTGGTGTAGCCGCTGCTGCTGACGGGCGTGGACACGGACTCGAGAGTGGTGCCGGGACCTGACGTCGGAATGGTCGACGCGCCTGCGTATTGCAGGCCCCACGGCTTGCCAAGGCTGACCGCGCCGACGGCGCCGAGTCCGGCGAAGGTCAGAAAACTACGGCGATTGATGTTCGTCACGAAGTGAACAATAGGTGAACGTGGTGGACGGCTGTCCTGTTTCGCTCTGGACGAAGAGAAAAATGCGCCCAGTCCTTGAGGGTTGGCACTCTCACGTATAGAGTGCCAATTGGCGCTGATCGAGTTCCGGCACCCGCGACGACGGGACTGCAGTGACGCGCCGTAAACGGCATACCCAAACAGCTGTCCGAGGATCGCCTCGGACGCACATACCCCAAAGTGGAGGGCTCATCGTGGCGAGCGTCAACATCAAGCCGCTCGAGGACAAGATCCTCGTCCAGGCCAACGAGGCTGAAACGACGACGGCTTCCGGCCTGGTCATTCCTGACACAGCCAAGGAAAAGCCCCAGGAGGGCACCGTCGTTGCAGTCGGCGAAGGCCGCGTCAACGAGCAGGGCAACCGCATCCCGGTCGACGTCAAGGAGGGTGACACGGTCATCTACTCCAAGTACGGCGGAACCGAGATCAAGTACGCCGGCCAGGAATACCTGATCCTGTCGGCACGCGACGTGCTGGCTGTCGTCTCCAAGTAAGACACACGTGATCCGCCCCGGAGTCCACACAGGATCCCGGGGCGGAATGCGTTCACGCCCCGAAGATTCAGGAGCTGACAGAACAGATGTCCAAGCAAATTGCGTTCAACGAGACCGCACGCCGCGCTCTCGAAGCCGGAGTCGACAAGCTTGCCGACGCCGTCAAGGTGACCTTGGGCCCGCGTGGACGCCACGTCGTGCTCGCCAAGGCATTCGGCGGCCCCACCGTCACCAACGACGGTGTGAGCATCGCCCGTGAGATCGAGCTCGAAGATCCCTTCGAGAACCTCGGCGCGCAGCTCGTCAAGAGCGTCGCCACCAAGACCAACGATGTTGCCGGCGACGGCACCACGACCGCGACCGTTCTGGCCCAGGCCATCGTCCGCGGCGGACTCAAGAACATCGCAGCGGGCGCGAACCCGATGGCGCTCGGCGTCGGCATCAACGCCGCAGCCGACAAGGTCGTCGAGGAACTGCTCGCCGCGGCCACCCCGGTCGAGGGCGAGAAGTCGATCGCCCAGGTCGCCACCGTCTCCTCGCGTGACGAAGAGATCGGAAAGCTCGTCGGCGAGGCACTCACCCGTGTCGGAACCGACGGCGTCGTGACGGTCGAGGAATCCTCCACCGTTGCAACCGAACTCGTTGTCACCGAAGGCGTTCAGTTCGACAAGGGCTACCTCTCGCCCTACTTCGTCACCGACATCGATGCGCAGAAGGCCGTCTACGAAGACGCGTTGATCCTGCTCTTCCGCGAGAAGATCAGCTCACTTCCCGACTTCCTGCCGCTGCTCGAGAAGGTTGCCGAATCCGGCAAGCCGCTCTTGATCATCGCCGAGGACGTCGAGGGTGAAGTTCTCTCCACCCTGGTGGTCAACTCCATCCGCAAGACCATCAAGGCCGTCGCCGTCAAGGCGCCGTTCTTCGGTGATCGTCGCAAGGCATTCCTCGACGACCTCGCAGTCGTCACGGCAGGCACCGTCATCAACACCGACGTCGGCCTCTCCCTGAAGGAAGCCGGCCTCGACCTGCTCGGCAGCGCTCGCCGCGTTGTCGTCACCAAGGACGAGACGGTCATCGTCGACGGTGCCGGCACCGCTGACGACATCGCGACCCGCGTCGCGCAGTTGCGTCGCGAGATCGAGAACACCGATTCGGATTGGGACCGCGAGAAGCTCGAAGAGCGTCTGGCGAAGCTGTCCGGCGGCGTGGCCGTCATCAAGGTCGGCGCAGCCACCGAAACCGATCTCAAGGAACGCAAGTTCCGCGTCGAGGATGCGGTCAACGCAGCCAAGGCAGCAGTTGCCGAGGGCATCGTCCCCGGTGGCGGATCGGCTCTCGTTCAGGCCGGTACGGCTCTGATCGGGAACCTCGGCCTGTCGGGTGACGAGGCCACCGGCGTTGCCGTGGTCCGTGAAGCCCTCAACGCTCCGTTGTTCTGGATCTCCAGCAACGCAGGCATCGACGGATCCGTCGTTGTCAGCAAGGTCGCCGAGATGACCAAGGGCGAAGGCTTCAACGCTGCCACCCTCACCTACGGCAACCTGCTTGCCGACGGCGTCGTCGACCCGGTCAAGGTCACTCGCTCGGCAGTGGTCAACGCCGCTTCCGTCGCGCGCATGATCCTCACGACCGAGAGCGCTGTCGTCGAGAAGCCGACCGAGGCAGTTGCCGACACCGGACACGGTCACAGCCACTAGCTCGCTGCTCGTAGTTTCGACAAAGAAGAGATCCCCCACCGGATTCCGGTGGGGGATCTCTTCTTTCGTCTGGGGATCAGATGAGCGGTATCGTTGCGAACGGCTCGCTGGTGGGCTGCTGCGATCCGCCGGGCGGTTCGACCGTGAACGCCAACTTCGTGTTCGGGCCGATGCCGTCGAGCACCACCTGGGTAGTGGGTTTGACGTCGCTCGGAGCCATCGTCCCCATCGGGATCATCGTGGTGTCGTCGGTGTCGCCCGGCACCAGCCACATCTGGTAGACGGTATCCGGACTCGGGGGAGTCACATCGTTCATCACGAGGACTGCGGCGTCTTCGGAGGGCGAGAACAGCGTCGTGGCACTACCGCCGCCCGGAATGTCACGCGTCGTGGCATGAACGTCGGGTGCTGCCATGATTTCGGATGCGGGGTTCTGCGGCGGCGTGTTGTCGGACAGCGTGCGTCCGATTCCGATGCCGCCGACCAGGATTGCGACTGCGGCGGCCGCCGCAAGTGCCATGGTCCACGGGCGTCGACGGTTACGACGCTCGGCCAGCGAAACCGGGGCGTTGGGAGCCGCGGTCTGTTCTGCGATCGAGGCGAGGACGCTGCTGCGCAGTGACGGCGGGGGCTCGACGGCGTCGACGACGGTCATCGCGGCCATGGTTTCGGAGGTGAGTCGGACCTGGGCGTCGAATTCGGCGCGGGTCGCGGAGTCCGAAGCGGCAAGTCGTCTGTCGACCTCACGGCGCTCGTCGAGGTCCAACGCATCGATCGCGTAGGCGTACGCGTAGTCGATCAGCTCTTCGTCCATCTCACATCACCCCCAAACATCCACGTAGGCGCAGTAGTCCGTCGCGAATTCGCGACTTGATCGTGGGAATCGCCACGCCGAGATCTTCGGCCACCTCGCGGTACGTTCGGCCGCCGTAATAGGCGAGAGTCACCGATTGGCGCTGAGTGTCCGTCAGCGTTTCGAGACAGTCGGTGACAGCACGATGCTCGTCTCTTCGTGTCACTTCGTCGCTGACGACGTCGAACTCGGGAGTGGCATTGGTGGTGTCGTAGAGAGCCTGTCGATCCGAACTCGACTGTTCGGAGCGCACGCGATCCACCGCGCGGCGGTGGGCAAGCGTCAGAAGCCAGGAGAGTGCGGACCCCTTGGCAGGATCGAAGCTGTCGGCCGATTTCCAGGCTTGGAGGTAGACCTCTTGGACCGCTTCCTCGGAGAAGCCTGGATCACGGAGTACACGGAGAACCATGCCGTAGACACGGGAGCTGGTTCGGTCGTAGAACTCGGCAAAGGCGCTCTGGTCGCCACCGGCCACGTTCGCGAGGATCACTGCCAGCTCGCGTGATTCCACGATTCGCGCGGTGCGGGCCGCAGAATTGTCCGTCGGGCATGCGTCGGCCGCATCCGACGCATGGTCTGGCTCGCTCACGAAGAGTTGTCTCGCTTCATCGCGTACAACCGTAGCGTGCATGTCCGGTTCTTTTCTCTCGGCCCGCCGTTGGCCGCTGTGCGCCTTTATTAACCGCGGGGGGTTAATAAAGGCGCACAGCAGGTGGGGGCTACTGCGGCATCAGCACCGAATCGATGAGGTAGACGGTGGCGTTTGCGGTCTTGACTCCACCGCAGACGACAGTTGCGTCGTTGACCTTGATGTTGTCACCGGATCCGGTGACGGTGACCGTTCCGCCCTCGGCGGTGGGGTGCGTTCCGTCGATCGCGTCAGGAGCGATCTGGCCGGGAACCACGTGGTAGGTGAGGATCTTGGTCAGCGTGGCGCTGTCCGTCTTGAGGCTGTCGATCGTCGCGGGGTCGATCTTGGCGAATGCCGAGTCGATCGGCGCGAAGACGGTGAACTCGCCGCCGTTGAGAGTGTCGACCAGGTTGACGTCCGGGTTGAGCTGGCCGGAGACTGCCGCGGTCAAGGTGGTGAGCAACGGATTGTTGGATGCCGCTGTGGCAACCGGATCCTGGGCCATTCCGCTGACCGATCCGGCGCCGCTCGGCACTGCGGCTGCATAGTCGGCACAACCGGCACCGACCAGATCAGAAGCAGGCTCCGCCATCGCGCTGCTGGGAGACATGCTCGATCCCATTGCGGAAGACGTCATGGCGGCGCTGGACGTGTCGGTCGACGAATCGTTGTCGTCGGAGGAGCAACCGACGACGCCGAAGACGGCGAAAGAGGCTGCTGCGGTGACTGCCAGAACTCGAGTAGAGGTGTTCATGGGTCTGCCTTCCTGAAGGGATGTGCTGAGGTGCACTGTCAGAAGGCATTCGGAGTCGGTTGTCGACAGGATGGGTCGGAGTCGGAAATTCTTTTCAGGAGCTGATGTAAACAAGCAAAAGCCCCCGAAAACTCTCGGGGGCCTTGTGCACTCGACCTACGTGTATCAGGAAGCTATGCGGGTGGTGCGACGGTGGCGCGCATGTAGTTCACGTTCGGTTTCCGACATTCCTCCCCAGATGCCGTACGGCTCGGCGACGGTCAGCGCGTGGCTGCGGCACTGCATCAGTACCGGGCACTGACGGCACATCTCTTTTGCGCGGGTTTCGCGCTGGGCACGTGCTCTACCGCGTTCGCCATCGGGATGGAAGAACATGGAGGAGTCGACTCCGCGGCACAGACCGTGCATCTGCCAGTCCCAGATGTCTGCGTTGGGGCCTGGAAGGTGATTCGGTGCAGGCATGTTGACTCCTTACTGCAAGCTCGCGTTGATCAACGAGCGGACCAAGTTGCCCGGAGGTTATCCGGGCCTTCTGAATCGTTCACGCTTGCTAACCGTAAGGGTGCTGAGTAAATCGCGTCAATAGGCTCGTTCAGTGGCGATCGGCATATATCGAAATGCGAGAGTTAACGAAGTATATATTTACATTTCGGGTCTCTCATGCGTTGTGCTCCGCCGATGTTGAAATCGGGTCGATCGAGGTGGTGGCAGGCAAGCCTGGCTGCTCGAGATGCGAAACCCACAGATCAGGGATATGTTTGCTGCTGATCGCCCGGCGAAAACACTCAGCCCGCCGGCTCGGTTTGCGTCATTTGTCCGATATTGCGCGGGCAGGGTCGTACTCCATTTCGGGACTTAGTGCCCAAGTTTCAACTAGGACATCTGTCCAATAAGTAATGCGCAGTTAACGTCACGGATATATGCCCGTTAAATATCATTACGAGTACATTCGGCAAATCTCAGTTGAATATCTGATTAACTCCGACAAACTTGCCTTTTCGTCTTCCCGTGCGGCAAACGGCATCGGTCAGGCGCTTGTCTGTTGGCGCTGCTGCGATGATCTACCTGTGTCGACACCTGAGCCCCCTGAATCGCCTTCGTTCACCGAATCACCTCTACTTCCCGGGACTCTCGAATCCGCCGCATTCGGTGCGGATCCGGACCTTGACCGTCTCCCGGCGCCGTGCTCTACCCGGGATTGGTGGACAACGGCAGTAATTCTGGGTGGTCAGGGGCACTACGCCAGAGCGCGGGCAGCATTGGATGTCCTCGATCGGCTCACGACGGGGTCCTCGACGCACTCGGATCGAGTTCTTGCCTCTCTGTCCGCCAGTACGAGGGCGTCGTTTCTTCGCCAGAGTGGACGTCATGCACTCGCGTCGACGTGGGACGGGCGCGCACTGGCGATCGTCGGCGGTCTGCCAGTCGATCCTGAGGCTGCCTGTGACGCTCTGACCGGTCTGGCCGCGGACGCCCTCGGTTGTGGCCGGCTTCCGCTCGGCTGGCGCCTGCTGGCGGAATGTCGGACCCGTCTGGGCGGCGAGGGCGGGCTGTGGCGGCAGGAAATTCGGATCGAATGGGTCTCGGCGGAACTGGCGCTGGCGGGAGGTGACTTCGCGCGCGCCCGCAGACACGCAGAACGCGCCGTCGAATTGTCGGGGAAATCGGAGTCCGTCCGGCACCGCGTGAAGTCGGATCTACTGCGCAGCGCCGCGCTGACCGGAACAGACCCGAGCTCGGCGGTGGAGTCGGCAGCGGAAGTGCTGGCGCGGTGTCAGCAATACGGCCTGCTGCCCCTGGCCTGGGCGTCGTCGCTGCTGATCGAGGGCGTGAGCGGCGGGAGGACCTCGCCGAGTGCCCGTGAGATCGGCGATCTGATTGCGATGCGCGGTGGATCACTCCTACCTTTGTCGTAATCGATCCACCCGAAGTCTCTCGCGAACGATTCCCACAGGGCTGTTTCGATATCGCGACTGCTGGGCGGGCATGCGGAGACCAGCCGGTCCGGATGGTTACTCTTAGAGGGTTCCGCTGAGAGCGGGAGCACACCCGCTCGGGAGGTGCCACTGTAACGCCAGGATTTTCGCTGACGATGACAAATACGAGCGATGAGTTGGACACCGCGGTCGCCGCTGCTGCGCAGGGCGACCGTACAGCTCTAGCTTTGGTTCTGGAGAACATCCGACCGATGGTGGTGCGCTACTGCCGCGGTCGAGTGGGTGCGGCCGAGCGGGGACACCTGTCCGCTGACGACGTCGCGCAGGAAGTGTGTCTGGCCGTGATGACCGCGCTGCCGCGTTATCAAGACCAGGGACGCCCGTTCATGGCCTTTGTGTACGGAATTGCCGCGCACAAGGTTGCGGACGCACATAGAAGTTCCGCCCGTAACAAGTCGGAGCCCGTTTCCGAAGTACCGGATGTAATAGCACTGGATGATGGTCCCGAACAGCGAGCACTCGATTCGGAGTCCAGCAGACAGATGCATGAACTTCTCGGCACACTTCCGGAGAAGCATCGAGAAATCTTGATACTTCGCCTGGTGGTCGGGATGTCGGCCGAGGAAACGGCCGTCGCCGTCGGTAGTACCGCCGGAGCTGTACGAGTCGCTCAGCACAGGGCGATCGCGAAACTGAAAAAAGAAGTAACGAAAGCAGGTGAGAGCTTTGGCTAGAGACGAGGGGCGTGACGCTTCGAATCTCGGTGATCTCGCCGACGACGGTACGCCAGTGGACTTGGCTGCGGTTCGGCGTGACGATGCGCTGATCGAGTCCATTTCGAGTGGCGGGCCGGTAGCAACCGATAGCACCGAACAGTACGAACTTGCGTTGATTCTCTCGCAATGGCGTGACGATGTCGTTGCGACTCCGATGCCCGAGGGTCCGTTGTTGGACGATGTCATCGCTGCAATCACAGCGACGCCGTCCGGCTTCTCCGATCGTCAGCGTTCACGTTCCCGTTCCCGATTGCGTGTGGTCCGCCCGATCGCCGCCGCAGCAGCTGTTGCAGCAGTGGTCTTCGGTGGTGCCACAGCGATGGCGTACGACGCCCAGCCCGGCGATGCCCTCTGGGGCGTCAAGCAGGTCGTCTTCGCCGACGAGGCCAACTCGACGGTCGCGAAGATCGACACGACATCCGAGCTGGAAAAGGCCGAGCGTCTGTTGGCCGCCGGGGACATTCCCGCGGCAAAGATGGTGCTGGACAACGCAGCTCACCGTGCCGATGCGGTCAAGGACTCGCAGGACAAGACGGATCTCGTCGAGCGTTGGGGCAAGTTGATGACGCAGGTCCAGGAGACCACGTCACCCGCAGTACCGCCGTTGACGTCCGATCAGCAATCCTCGCTTGCCACCTCTCCCACGGCGATTCCGGGGACTTCAGTCAATCCGGCCAACCCTCAGTTGTCTGGCGGCGTGACCACAACGACAACGCCCGACCCTGGAATCATGCAAGCGCCTGGTCCAAGCGCGGCGTCGTCTACACCGTCATCGTCGCCCACGACGACTACCACGACCACGACGACCACCACGACAACGACGTCACTGGCCCCGGCCTCGTCGCCGTCGGGTGATTCTTCTTCACCCCCACCCTGAGGTTCCCGCTCTGATCGCATCGTTGCGGTCCAGGTTCATACGAAAGTGGCCGACAAGCAATTGCTTGTCGGCCACTTTCGTTTGAACCTGGTGGGGTTTCGCTCAGCTGTCGAAACCGTCGCCTTGCATCGCCTCGTTCATCGACGCGTCGGCGTATCCACGGCAGTAGTCCCACGTGACATATGCCTCAGGCATCGGGTCGTAGGCAGGCTCGTGGGGGCGGACGGTTCCGTCCACGAGGAGCTGCAGCAGGTTTGCGCGCAGCATGTCCCAGTCGTGGTAGTGATCTTGTTGGCAGTCTTCGCAGCACACTACGAGACCGCGGATGCCGCGGTGAGCGAGGAGTGCCTCGTAGACGGCGAGGTCAGCGAGATCCTCCTCGACCGCTTGGCGTTCGTGGGGGTCGAGTGGTTGACCCGGCTCGATGGCATCGAGAGCCGCGGAGGGGTCAGCTGGGTCGCCGGCGAAGGGATCTGGCGGCAGACCGGGGGGCAGTTGATCACGCACAGCACCACGGTACGCAGGTCAGGGGGGTCAGCGCCACTTGTTACGCGTACCCGCAGCGTGGGTGGGATGGTTCGGACCTTTGAGTGAGCCGATACCATGGTGTGCAACGCCGGGAAAAGGTGCCAGGAATTTCTTTCCGTGCAGGCGCCTTCTATCCGATATCCAGCTTTCGTAATCCGTTTCGAGGCGGCTGCTACAGCGGTCGCCCTGGGCGAATCTAGGTCCATGGAGGGTCCTGACCGCATGAGTAGTTCTGCAGGACATGTACACACCGGAGGAGACGACCCCAACAAGGTCGCAATGCTGGGACTGACTTACGACGACGTGCTGCTGTTGCCTGCTGCGTCCGACGTCATCCCGAGCCAGGTCGACACGTCCAGTCAACTGACCCGCGACATCCGTCTGCGGATTCCGTTGGTCAGTTCTGCGATGGACACCGTCACCGAGTCGCGCATGGCAATTGCGATGGCACGCGCCGGCGGCATGGGTGTTCTGCACCGTAACTCGTCCGTCGAGGTTCAGGCAGGACAGGTCGAGACCGTCAAGCGCTCCGAGGCCGGCATGGTGACCGATCCCGTCACGTGTAAGCCGACCGACACGATGGGTGAGGTCGACGCGAAGTGCGCTCGCTTCCGCATCTCGGGTCTGCCGGTCACCGACGACGCCGGCCAGTTGGTCGGCATCGTCACGAACCGTGACATGCGGTTCGAGGTCGACCAGAATCGTCCGGTCGTCGAGATCATGACCAAGATGCCGCTGATCACCGCTCAGGAAGGCGTCACCGCAGACGTGGCACTGGGCCTTCTTCGTCGGCACAAGATCGAGAAGCTGCCGATCGTCGACGGCAACGGCAAGCTCACCGGTCTGATCACGGTCAAGGACTTCGTCAAGACCGAGCAGCATCCGGACGCTACCAAGGACCGTGACGGTCGACTGCTCGTCGGCGCTGCGGTCGGTGCAGGCGACGACGCCTTCCAGCGTGCGATGGCGCTCACCGATGCCGGTGTGGACGTACTCGTGGTGGACAGTGCGCACGGTCATTCGTCCAACGTTCTCGACATGATCGCCAAGCTCAAGCGTGAACTGGGTGAGCGGGTTCAGATCATCGGTGGCAACGTCGCTACGCGCGCGGGTGCTCTGGCACTGGTCGAAGCCGGCGTCGATGCCGTCAAGGTCGGAGTCGGCCCTGGTTCCATCTGCACCACCCGCGTCATCGCCGGTGTCGGTGCCCCTCAGGTCACGGCCATCCTGGAAGCGGTTGCCGCGTGCAAGCCTCTGGGTGTGCCCGTCATCGCTGACGGTGGACTCCAGTTCTCCGGTGACATCGCGAAGGCTCTTGCCGCGGGTGCGTCGACGGCCATGCTGGGTTCGCTCCTGGCCGGTACCGCTGAATCGCCCGGCGAACTGATCCTGGTCGGCGGCAAGCAGTTCAAGAGCTACCGCGGAATGGGTTCGCTCGGCGCGATGCAATCGCGTGGCGAGGCAAAGTCGTACTCCAAGGACCGGTACTTCCAGGACGACGTACTTTCCGAGGACAAGTTGGTTCCGGAAGGCATCGAAGGACGTGTTCCGTTCCGTGGCCCGCTTTCCCAGGTGACGCACCAGCTCACCGGTGGTCTGCGCGCTGCCATGGGTTACACGGGGTCGGCGACGATCGAGCACCTGCAGAACGCTCAGTTCGTCCAGATCACGGCGGCCGGTTTGAAGGAAAGCCATCCGCACGACATCACGATGACTGTCGAAGCACCCAACTACACCGCTCGTTAGCAACCAGTACACGAGAAAGGGGCGCGCGTGCGCGACCTCGTTGAGATCGGCATGGGTCGAACGGCCCGACGTACCTACGAGTTGGACGATGTGAACATCGTTCCCTCCCGGCGAACCCGTTCGTCGAAGGAGGTGTCGACTGCTTGGCAGCTCGACGCTTACAGGTTCGACATCCCAGTCCTCGCACATCCCACCGACGCGTTGGTCTCGCCGACCTTCGCGATCGAGCTGGGTAAGCGCGGCGGCCTCGGTGTCATCAACGGTGAAGGCCTGTGGGGCCGTCACCCCGATGTCGAGGAGAAGCTCCGGCGTCTCGTCGAGATCGCCGAGAAGGACGGTGGCGTCGACGCAGCCATCCGCTACTTGCAGGAGCTGCACGCGGCACCGCTGCAGGCGGGTCTTCTGGCTGCTGCGGTGGCGCAGGTCCGTGATTCGGGGGTCACCACTGCCGTTCGGGTCAGTCCGCAGAATGCGCGCGCACTGACGCCCGAGCTGATCAAGGCCGGAATCGACCTGCTGGTCGTCCACGGGACGATCATCTCGGCCGAGCACGTCGTGCACACCGAGCAGGAACCGCTGAACCTCAAGACGTTCATCTCGGAACTCGACGTTCCGGTTGTCGCTGGTGGGGTCAGTGACCACCGCACCGCGCTGCACCTGATGCGTACCGGCGCTGCCGGTGTCATCGTCGGGTACGGCTCCACCGAGGGTGCAACCACCACCGGTGAGGTCCTGGGTATCGGCGTTCCGATGGCCACGGCCATTGCCGACGCTGCAGCAGCCAGGCGCGACTACCTCGACGAGACGGGTGGACGCTACGTCCACGTCATCGCCGACGGTGACATCGCAACTTCGGGTGATCTGGCGAAGGCCATCGCCTGCGGTGCCGACGCTGCCGTTCTGGGCGCGCCGCTGGCCGTGTCCGCCGAGGCGCCGGGTGGCGGCTGGTACTGGCCGTCCGCTGCGGCTCATCCTTCGGTTCCGCGTGGAGCGCTTCTTCCGGTTTCCTACGGCGAGCGTCCGAGCCTGGATCAGGTCCTGAGCGGTCCTTCGGATGATCCGTACGGTTCTCTGAACTTCGTCGGCGGTCTTCGTCGGTCGATGGCCAAGGCCGGGTACTCCGACCTCAAGGAGTTCCAGAAGGTCGGGCTGACGGTCCGCGCGTAGTTTGTACCTTTCTGTGGCCCCGGTTCTTCGTGAACCGGGGCCACAGTTCGTTGTGCAGGACTTTCTTCCGTTCCTGATACTTGCGGTTACGCTTATGGGGCCCCTTGTGGTGGTAGTCACAAGGGATAGGTGCATACTGGCGGGTAACTACGGTTCACGGTGGAGGTGTCCTGATGGGCAAGCAACGGGCAACGGACTACGACGTACTGATCGTCGGATCCGGGTTCGGCGGAAGCGTGAGCGCGCTTCGTCTCGTGGAGAAGGGCTACAAGGTCGGCGTCATCGAAGCCGGCCGACGGTATGCCGACGAAGATTTCGCGAAGACCAGCTGGGATCTCAAGAAGTTCCTCTGGGCTCCGAAGCTGGGTTGCTTCGGCATTCAGCGCGTGCATCTGCTGCGCGACTGCCTCATCCTCGCGGGTGCAGGGGTCGGCGGCGGGTCGTTGAACTACGCCAATACGCTGTACCAGCCACCGGAGCCGTTCTTCCAGGACAAGCAGTGGGCGCACATCACCGACTGGCGAAGTGAGCTCACCCCGTACTACGAGCAGGCTCAGAAGATGCTCGGCGTCGTGCAGAATCCGCACATGACGCCCGCTGACGAGATCATGAAGTCGGTCGCCGACGACATGGGCGTCGGCGACACGTTCATCCAGACGCCCGTCGGCGTCTACTTCGGTGAGCCGGGCAAGAAGGCGAAGGACCCGTACTTCGGCGGCGTCGGACCCGAGCGCACAGGTTGCATCGAGTGCGGCGAGTGCATGACGGGCTGCCGTCACGGCGCGAAGAACACTCTCCTCAAGAACTACCTGGGCCTTGCCGAGACAGCCGGCGCCGAGATCATTCCGATGACCACTGTGTCCGGACTTCGTGAGGCTCGCGACGGTTCGTGGGATGTGTTCACCGAGCGAACCGGTGCATTCGGACGAAAGAACCGCCGCACCTACACGGCTGCGAACGTGATTCTCGCGGCCGGAACGTGGGGCACTCAGCATCTGCTCTTCGACATGAAGGACACCGGAGCGCTGCCCAAGCTCTCCGACAAGCTCGGCGAGCTGACTCGAACGAACTCCGAATCCATCGTCGGCGCAGGCAAGTACAAGGTCGATCCTGCACTCGACCTGACCCGCGGAGTGGCGATCACGTCGTCGTTCCACCCGAGTAGTGACACCCACATCGAGCCGGTCCGCTACGGCAAGGGTTCCAACGCGATGGGACTGCTGCAGACCTTGATGACGGATGGCGGTGGCTCGACACCGCGGTGGATCAAGTTCCTCGGTGTGGTCGCGAAGAACCCGTACCAGATGCTGCGCATGCTGACTGTCAAGGACTGGAGCGAGCGCACGATCATTGCGTTGGTCATGCAGAACCTCGACAACTCGATCACCACGTACACGAAGAAGGGCCTGTTCGGTCGACGCAAGGTCACCAGCAAGCAGGGCCACGGTCAGCCGAACCCGACGTGGATTCCCGAGGGCAACGAGGCGACGCGTCGAGTTGCCGCGAAGATCGACGGCGTCGCAGGCGGCACGTGGGGCGAGATCTTCAACGTTCCTTTGACCGCGCACTTCCTGGGCGGTTGCGCTATCGCGTCGGATTCCGATCACGGTGTCATCGATCCGTACCACCGCGTGTACGGCTACCCGACGCTCAGCGTCGTCGACGGTGCAGCGGTGTCGGCCAATCTCGGCGTGAATCCGTCGCTGACCATCGCCGCTCAGGCCGAGCGCTCGGCCTCGCTGTGGCCGAACAAGGGGGAGACGGACCTGCGTCCCGCCCAGGGCAGCGGCTACGAGCGTTTGGCTCCGATTGCACCCAAGTCGCCCGTGGTGCCGGCGTCGGCTCCGGCAGCGCTGGTTCTGCCGATCGTGAAGATCACCGGCGGCAAGACGGCTACGGCTGTTCCGGCGGAGCCTGCTGCCGGATAGTTCACCGCGAACCGAAAAGGGGCGTGTCGTCGAGGATTCGACGGCACGCCCCTTTTGCAGTTTCAGATCGTCAGCCCACCTTGTCAGCCGCCCAGCGACCCGAAGAGGGTGCCGAGGTCGAGGCTGCCGGTTCCGCCACCGGGTCCGCCGTCGGTATCACCGGGGACGGTCAGGGTCTGCGGCGCGGAGGCCGAGGACGTGTAGCCCGAACCACCCACGAATTCGGCGGTGACACTGTAGGTCCCGGAGTTGTAGAAGGTGGCCGGTACCGTTGCGACACCGTTGACCACGTCGACCGGTCCACCGATGAGGGTGTCACCGACCTTGAACTGGACCTTGCCCGTGGCACCGGCCGGATCGACCGTTGCCTTGAGTGTCACCGGGGTGTTCTTCTGAACAGTTCCGACGGCGTCGAGAACCGTGGACGTCTCGACGTCAGCGGGAGCCGGAGTCGTGACACTGACCGGGAATGCCGGGGCAGCGGACGGCGCGAATCCTGGTGAACCCGTGAACTTCGCGACAACCTTGTGCGTTCCTGTCGAGGTGAAGGTGTACGGAGCGATGGCAACTCCGTCTGTTCCGACCGTGGCAGTCAGCGTTTCGGTGCCGTCGACGATGAAGTCGACGGTGCCGCCGGTGCCCTGCGGATCGACCTTGGCGGTGAGGTTGACGTCCTGACCGACCTTCGCGGTAGACGGCGAAACCGTTGCGGTAGTGGTCACGGAGTCAGGCGGCGCATCGGTCGTGACGGTCACGATCTTGGCCGACGCCGACGTCGACGCCAGGAATCCGGGTGCACCGCTGTAGCTCGCGGTGATGGAGTGCGGTCCGTCCTCGGTGAAGGTCGGGGAGATGCTTGCCGACCCTCCGGTGACCGGCACCGCGTCGCCGAGGGGGTTGTCGCCGTCGAAGAACTGGACGGTTCCACCGTTTGCGCCGCCGCTCACGTTGGCCGACAGAGTGACAGGAGTTCCGTTCTTGGCGTTGGCCGGTCCGACGACAGTGGTGGTGGTTGCCTTGTCCGCCTCGATGATCCGTGTCGTGGCGAGGGGGCCTGCGCCGCTGTTGAGCGGACCGTTCTCGGCGTCACGCGGGGTGCATCGCGTGGGTGCCCAGGCGGTGATGACCAGGGTGGCCTTGGGGAGGAACGTGAGGAAGTTGCGATCGTTGTTCCACGCTCCCGCGCTGCCGCCGGTGCGTACCTTCATCGCGACGTCCCCTGAATCGCCGGCCTTGAGAACTGCCTTGACCTGGGGGAGCTGGAACTGGGTGTAGCCGTCGGCATTGTTGGAACCGTCGACGTTCTTGCCGGTCGCCTTGACGACGATGCCGCCCTCGGAGTTGATGCTCGAGCTGGGGCTGTTTCCGATGACCTGGTTGTTTCCGGAGAGACGCAGAATCGTTCCGTTGGGATCGACGTTGCCGTTCTCGTTGACACGCAGGATGTTCGGCGCGACACCGCTGAGCCCTGCCGAAGTTCCGGGAACGATGGTGGCTTCCACCAGGGTGGCGTTCGCGGGAACGTCGACGTCGACCTTGATGCGGGAGACGTTCTGGACGGTCGCCCCCGAAGCCGATCCGGGGAAGGCGATGGGACCGGGTTGGATGGTGACCTCGAAGGTCTCACCCGCTCCGACGCTCTCCGGTGCGTCGACGATGACCGAACCGGACTGGGACTGCGTGGTCGGACCGGCGACGGCGGACGGGGTTGCGAGGCAACTCGTTCCGAAAGTTGTTGTCACCGGGGCCGCTGATGCGGGGATTCCCGCGAGGATGACGCCACTGGCGAGTGCCGTGGCGGCGATCGGCGCCGCGATGCGGCGTCTGGAATGCACGAACATGGATTCTCCTGAGCTGGGTACGGGAGTGGTGTCCAAAGCTGATGTGGGGGACTAGCTTCCGAAGAGCGGGATGAGGCCACTGAGTGAACCGGTGTCCACGCTTCCGGTGCCGCCGCCGTCTGTCGGTGCGGTGCCGACCTGCACGACCGTCGGGCCGGAGACGGAGTTCTTCCAGCCGGCGTCGCCGACGAAGTTGGCAGTGAGGCCGAACGTTCCCTCGTCGTCGAAGGTGTGCGTGAGCGTCGCGACGCCGTTGACGACGGCAACGGGTGCGCCGATGGGCGTCGTGCCGGACTTGAACTGGATCATTCCGTTTGCTGTTCCGGGTGCAACAGTGGCCTTGAGTTGCAATGCCTTTCCGACCTGAGCGGAGCCGCTGACAGTCAGGACTGTCGTGGTGTCCGCGCGGGCGGGCTCGGGATCGGTGACGTTCACCGTGAACGATGTGGACGTGGAGCCGATGAATCCGGTTCCGCCGGAGAACTCGGCAACCACGGCTGCGGCACCGGCTGATGCGAAGGTGTGCGGGAGGATCGCGACGCCGTCACCCGTGCCGACGGGTGCGGTACCGACCTCGGCGCCGTCGACCTTGAACGTCACGGTTCCGCTGCTCGGGATGGGGGAGACGGTAGCCGAGAGGTTGGTCGGTTCACCGACGACTGCTGTGAGCGGTTCGACAACTGTGGTGGTGGTTCCCCAGTCGGGATCGCTGACGTCGAGTTGGGTTGCGGTGGACACTGAATCGCCGTAGCCGGCCTCGCCGGTGAACACTGCGGTGAAGCTGTGCGTGCCGGAAGCGTCGTAGCTGCGGGTCAGGGAAGCCGTTCCGTCGACCACGGCCACCGGTGCGCCGAGGTTGGTGTCGCCGTCCTTGAACTGCACCGTGCCCACGGCGTTGGCCGGAGTGACGACGGCGCTCACGGTGATGCTGTCACCGACCAATGCGGCGTTCGGAGCCGAGATCGTGGTGGTGGTGTCCGCGGAGACGTCGACGGTCTGGACTCCGGAGGTCGAACTGTGGAATCCCGGACCGGCGTTGTACGCGGCGGTGATGTCGTGGGCGCCGACGCTGTCGAAGGTGTGGGAGAGGGTGGCGCTACCGCCCGAGACCGGGACGGGTGAGCCGATGTCGTTGCCGCCGTCCTTGAACTGGACGGTGCCGCTCGCGTCGGACGGCGCAACCGTCGCGGTCAGGTCGACCGGCGTGCCGACCTTCGCCGTTGCCGGTGCAACCAGAGTGGTTCCGGTGGCGACAGACGGGTCGACGACCTGGACGTTGACGTTGATCGGGTTGAGGCCCTGCTGCGTGCTGAAGGCGTTGACGTCGAAGAGCATGCCGCTGTCGTACGTCCCGAACGCTGTGCCGACAGGGACCGTGTAGGTCGCTTCGAGCGTGACAGGTTGGTTCTTCTTGACGACGAATCCACCGACAAGGAAGGTGCAGCCGCTCGAGCACTTCGCTGAGACTCCGCCATCTGATTCGTTGCTGATCGTCGCCCGGTTGGTCACACCCAGGTAGGTGGCCTTGGCGCTGCCCGGCACGAGGACGAATCCTGCGGGCGGGATGTCACGGATCTTTGCGATCGACCGTTCGATGCCGCTTTCGTTGTGCTTGATCTCGGTCTTGTACGTGACGGTGTCACCCGGGTGAACTGCCGCGTTCCCGATGACACTCTTCGTGAAGATCAGATTGTCGGTCGTGCCGGTGAAGGTGGTCGGCGGGGCTTCGTCAGCGGTGGCCGGCGTGCCGAGGACTAGAAGTCCGGCGGCAGCCGTCACAGCCGCGACAGGTATGGCGAGTCGTCGTATGAATCGACGCACAGGTCCTCCTCGAGGTGAGCGCCGTTCGGCGGCGCCGGCCGTTTGCGATCGTGATCCTGATCACTTGACGGGCGAGATTACCTTTACTGGACGTTTGGTTCAGGCGAATCGGTCAAACGTCCAGAAAATTCACCCTCCGTCCATTTCGGGCTCTGGCCTGCGATGATGTCGCCGTTTTGATTGCCGAAGCTAAGGTGCTGGCGATTGGGGCATCGTTGACCTGGACGGTGGTCTAGTTCGCCCCGAGGTCGCCGCGCAGTCCGGAGGGTCGGCCTTTGTAGTGACGTACCTCGCGCTCACTCTGCCGAGGAGCGGGCTGAGTCCATGCATGCGCAGAAGCGCTGGCTGCGGCGATTAGACTGCACCTGTGGCAGATATCGAGCAGCAGAGACCAGTTCTTGTCGTCGACTTCGGAGCGCAGTACGCGCAGTTGATCGCACGGCGAGTTCGCGAAGCCAAGGTCTACTCGGAGGTGATTCCGCACACCACGACCGTCGAGGAGATCGTGGCCAAGAACCCCTTGGCTGTTGTGCTCTCGGGTGGGCCCTCGAGTGTCTACGCAGACGGTGCCCCCAAGCTCGATCCCGCACTTTTTGATCACGACATCCCGGTTTTCGGAATCTGCTACGGATTCCAGGCAATGGCAGGCGCCCTCGGCGGCACCGTTGCGGAGACCGGCACCCGCGAATACGGTCGTACCGACATCGCGGTATCCGGTGGGTTGCTGCACGACGGACTTCCCGCGACGCAGCCGGTGTGGATGAGCCACGGTGACGCCGTCACCGAAGCGCCGTCCGGCTTCGAGGTGACCGCGACCAGCGATGGCGCTCCCGTCGCAGCGTTCGAAGATCGCGCCCGCAAGCTCGCCGGCGTGCAGTACCACCCCGAGGTTCTGCATTCCCCGCACGGTCAGCAGGTTCTGAGCCGCTTCCTGCATGAGATCGCCGGTATTCCGGCAGCGTGGACGGCGTCCAACATCGCCGATGCGCTGATCGAGCAGGTTCGCGAGCAGGTCGGCGACGGACACGCCATCTGCGGTCTGTCCGGTGGTGTCGACTCGGCTGTCGCTGCGGCTTTGGTTCAGCGGGCAATCGGCGACCGGTTGACGTGTGTCTTCGTCGATCACGGTTTGATGCGAGCCGGTGAGCGCACGCAGGTCGAGCAGGACTTCGTCGCGGCAACCGGCGCTCGTCTGATCACGGTGGATGCCGCGGACACCTTCATCGGTGAGTTGGCTGGAGTCACCGATCCCGAGACCAAGCGCAAGATCATCGGCCGCGAGTTCATCCGCAGCTTCGAAGGCGCAGTCAGTGATGTTCTGGGCGAGAACGCATCTCACGGTGCAACCGTCGACTTCCTCGTGCAGGGCACCCTGTACCCGGATGTCGTGGAGTCCGGCGGCGGCACGGGAACTGCAAACATCAAGAGCCATCACAATGTCGGCGGGCTGCCGGAAGATCTGCAGTTCAAGTTGGTCGAACCGCTGCGTCTGCTGTTCAAGGACGAGGTCCGTGCAGTGGGCCGCGAACTCGGCCTGCCGGAAGAGATCGTCGGCCGCCAGCCGTTCCCCGGTCCCGGACTCGGTATCCGCATCATCGGTGAGGTCACCCGTGATCGCCTCGAGATCCTGCGTCATGCAGATTCCATTGCGCGCGAAGAGCTTACGTCTGCAGGTTTGGACGGAACGATTTGGCAGTGCCCGGTGGTTCTCCTTGCCGACGTCCGAAGCGTGGGCGTGCAGGGTGACGGCCGGACGTACGGTCATCCGATCGTGCTGCGTCCGGTCTCGAGTGAAGACGCGATGACCGCGGACTGGACGCGTCTGCCGTACGAGACCCTCGAGCGCATCTCGACTCGAATCACCAACGAGGTTGCGGACGTGAACCGCGTAGTCCTCGACGTGACGAGCAAGCCGCCGGGAACTATTGAGTGGGAATAAAAACAACTGTGCGCCTTTATTAACCCCCCGCGGTTAATAAAGGCGCACAGTAGTTTTACTTGCGGTTGCGCCGATTCGGCAGAATCACCAGCAGTAGTCCTGCCACGACGGCGGCACCGACGAACAGCCAACGGAATTGAATGTTCGCTGCCGGCGCCAGAGAGAACGGCCCGACCAACGCCCACACGCTGACCAGTAGTGCGGCCAGTCCTGCGATCAGCAGAAGTGCCGAGGGGCGCTTGGATTCTCGGGTCTCGTCCTGGTCTGTAGTCTCGTCGTACTCGCTCATGATTGCGTCACCTTCAGGCTGCCGAACGTGGCTTTGGCGTTGATGGTCAGGGTGGGAGAGTCCGGTGTCACATCACGGCCCGGGTGTATTCCGCCGTCGAGGCAACCTGATCCGTCACCCATGACGACGGTGCAGCTGTTCTTGACGTTGACGGTTGGTGGCACCATGACGGTGAACTCGCCGAACGACGCCGCGACGTCGATGGTCTTGTCCTCGGTGAACTTGACCCCGTTGAGGTCGAGAGTGAAGCTTCCGAAGGCTCCTGAATACGACGGCTCCAGCTCGGAAGCTGTTGCCGGAGTCCATCTTTGCTCACCCGAGGCGTCGAACTCGATCGGGTAGACCAGCGAGGCGAGAAGCACGAAACCCACGAGTGGTCCGGTGACGACCAGCAGGCCGTACCCCTTGCGGAAGAATGCCCCGAGGATCAGGCCGAGTGCGATGACGGCGAGTCCGACTGCACCGACTCGGCCGGGAGTGAACCACTCGTTGCCGGTTGCGGCGCCCGCTGCCCCGGTGACGGCGGCGACGATGATTGCGAGTCCGAGGACCGTCAGCGTCCAACGCGAGCGACGCTTACGTGGCGGCAACGGGAGCAGCGGTGTGGCCTTGGCTGCCGGATCCGGAAGATCCCAGGCGAACGGAGCGACACCGAGCGGATCCCAGGACGGCGGCGTGATGGCGGCCTCACCGATCACCTCGGTCGGATTGGTGCTGACCGAAGCGCTCGGGTCCTTCGCAAGGTTGATCGTCGGATGAGCGGCCTGAGATTGTGGTGACTGCTGCGGCTGGTCGGCCGGTCGTTCCTCGGGCACATAACTGTCGGGGAGTTTGGTGTACGGCGTGTACACGGGAGGCTGATTGGGCGCGAAGTATCCGGGGGTGAACGGCCCAGGCGTGAATCCGGTGCCTGGATACGCGGTACCTGCGCCGACATAAGGCGACGTGTTCTGCGGCAGTGCGGGCGGGATGGGCGCTCGTTGGTAGAGCAGCCACAGGCCACCGACCATCAGGATCAGCCCGATCAGTCCGGAACCGCCCAGACCGACGCCGACGGGGCCGACAGTCGTAGCCGCGATGGCGAGGGCCACCAGCAAGACGATGGTCTTGGTACTGGAATCGGAACTGTGTCCGCGGCCCATCAACGACTGCGCGGGGGACGATCCGTCACCGGCACGGGCAAGTACCAACCAGCCGGCGAGGTAGAGAAGGATGCCTGAGCCACCGAAAATGGTGGACGCGACAAACGCCACGCGTACGAGAACGGGGTCGATGCCGTACCGGTATCCGATTCCGGCGCATACCCCAGCCACGTGACCTTGTGCCGGCAGACGCACGGGGCGGGTCCGCCACAGATCCTGGATCTGTTCTTGGAAAGTCGGATTGTTCATGAATCAATCCTGGCTTCCGAGGCAGCCTCCGCGCATCAGGGCCAACCCTGATCTTTGTGGTGATCGCGGGTGAGTGTGGCGGCCTGATTCAGGGTTGGACCCTGATGTGTGTCCGCGTGGTTCGTGCCAGTATCGACTATGTGCAATATCTGTCAGATCCGCCGTTCGTGAGCGGTCCCGCTCCCGGGTTTGCGGGAGGCCCGCCCGTCAACGGGGTACCGGTGCATCCCGTACCCATGAAGAAGGGCGTGCCCATTCCGGGTGCCGTGCCACTGCGAAAGCTGGAGCGGCGCTCCGGCGGTCGCATCGTCGCCGGAGTTGCGGGCGGTATCGCCGATCATCTCGGTATCGACGTCCTGAAAGTGCGCGTCGCCTTCACGATTCTTGCGGCGATGGCCGGATCCGGCATCGTCATTTACGGCGCCTTGTGGATCTTCACCTCCGCCGGCACGGACACGCAGAAGCCGTCCGCGGCCGAGCGGCAGCGGGCGTACGGCTTGATCGCACTCGGATTGGGCGGCGCAGCCGCGTTGTCCTGGTTGTTCAGCGGCACGGCGGGTTCGGTGCTCGCGCCGTTCTTCGTCGTCGCGATCGGTGCCGCCTTGGTGTGGCGCGAGTTCGACTCCGACGGTCCCCGTACTGTCATCGGCTTGCCGCAGCGGCCTACCGTTCTGACGTGGGCGCGGGTGGTCGGGGGAGCCACCTTGATCATCTTGGGTCTTGGCGTTGTCGTCCTTGCTCAGGTCGACCTCGAAGCACTGCGCTCGTCTCTCTTGGCGGTGGTCGTGACGCTGATCGGTGTCGGTTTGTTGACGGTGCCGCTGTGGCTGCGGATGTGGCGTGCTCTCGGCGCCGAGCGTGCGGCCCGAATTCGCAACGACGAACGTGAAGAGATTGCGTCGCATCTACACGACTCCGTCCTTCAGACGTTGGCTCTGATTCAGAAGCAGTCCGACAACCCACAAGAGGTGGCGCGCCTGGCCCGCGGTCAGGAACGCGAGCTGCGCAAGTGGTTGTTCAGCGGCGGCGACATCGACCACACGAGCCTGACGGAAGGCCTGAAGATCATCGCCGGTGAAGTGGAAGACCAGCACGGTGTCACGGTCCGTCCCGTCACTGTCGGCGACGTACAACTCGAAGGCGAAGGCGTCGAGAACGGCCTGCCCAAGGAAGCGTTCACCGCGCTCCTCGGTGCGACGCGTGAAGCTCTCGTGAACTCGGCAAAGCACTCGGGGGAGAAGGAAATCAATCTGTTCGCCGAGGTCGAGGGTGATCAGGTCAGTGTGTTCGTTCGTGATCGCGGCGTCGGATTCGACGTCGACGCGGTGCCGGAGGATCGCCAGGGGCTGGCCAAGTCGATTCGTGGTCGAATCGAGCGGCGCGGTGGCCGCGTCGTGGTTCGATCCGACATCGGAAAGGGCACCGAAATCCGCGTGCACATGCCGCTCGGTGACTCTGCTCTAAAGTGGGACCAGACTGCTGACCGTGTCGACAACCCCGAGGAACAGCCCCAGTGACTTCGCTTGCGCCGCCCCCGTACCGCGTATTTCTTGTCGACGATCATGCAGTGTTCCGCTCCGGGGTGAGGGCCGAGCTCTCGCGCGAGACGGATATGGATGTCGTCGGTGAGGCCGGCGGCGTCGCGGAGGCAATCGCCGGTATCAACTCGACGAAGCCGCATGTCGTTCTGCTCGATGTCCACATGCCCGACGGTGGTGGAGTGGCAGTTCTGCGCGGAATCGATTCCGGCCCGGTGTGCCTGGCGCTCAGCGTTTCCGATGCCGCCGAAGACGTGATCGCGGTGATCCGCGGCGGTGCGCGCGGGTACGTGACCAAGACGATCTCGGGATCCGAACTTGCCGAGGGCGTACGACGCGTTGCCGGTGGTGACGCGGTGTTCGGGCCGCGCCTGGCAGGTTTCGTGTTGGACTCCTTCACCGGACGCTCCAATGCACCCGAGCCACAACTCGATCCGGAACTCGATTCTCTTACTCCGCGGGAACTCGAAGTGCTCAGATTGCTGGCACGTGGGTACACCTACCGTGAAATTGCCGAGGACCTGGTGATTTCCGTGAAGACGGTCGAGACTCACGCATCGAACGTTCTGCGAAAGACTCAGCAGTCCAATCGCAATGCGCTGACACGTTGGGCACATCGCCGACAGATCGACTGAATTTCCGCGCACCCTTTCGCGATTGCGAGTGAAGGCGCACCATGGACCGATGACGGAACCACTGGCGCTCGCGTCGAGACGTGGGCGTTGGGTTGTCGCCGCCACCGTTCTCGGCTCGAGCATGGCTCTCCTCGACGGCACCGTCGTCAACATTGCTCTGCCGCACATCGGCGAGGACTTGAATTCCGGTGTCGCCGGGCTGCAGTGGACTCTCAGCGGATACACCTTGGCATTGGCGTCGCTGATACTGCTCGGCGGAGCTCTCGGCGATCGTTGGGGTCGGCGGCGGGTATTCGTGTGGGGGACGGTCTGGTTCGCGGTCGCGTCGTTGCTGTGCGGAATTGCACCTGACATCACATTTCTGGTGATTGCGCGGATCCTGCAGGGAGTGGGAGCTGCGCTCTTGACGCCTGGCAGCCTTGCCATCATTTCCGCGTCACTTCGCGAGGAGGACCGCGGTGCGGCGATCGGCTTGTGGTCGGGCTTGGGTGGTGTCGCCGGCGCTATCGGTCCGCTGTTCGGTGGTTGGCTGGTGGAAGTGGCGGGATGGCGATCGGTGTTCCTGCTCAACATTCCGTTGGCGATCGTCGTGGTGTGGGCAGCGGTGCGCCACGTGCCCGAGAGCCGCGATCCGCATCCGCCCGAGCACCTGGACGTGGTCGGATCTGCCTGCGCAGTAGTCGGTCTCGGGGCGCTGACGTACGGGCTGATCGAAGTCAACCCGATAGTCGGGCTGGTCGGGGTGCTCGCGCTGTGCCTGTTCGTTGTGGTGGAACGTCGATCGCCGAGTGCGTTGGTGCCGCCGTCCCTGTTTCGTTCGCGGATGTTCGTCGCGGCCAATCTGGTGACTCTTGCGGTCTATGCGGCTCTTGGCGGTGTGTTCTTCCTGCTCGTGCTGCAATTGCAGTTGGTCGCGGGGTACTCACCGGTGGCTGCCGGCGTCGCAACGGTACCGATCACCTTGGCATTGTTGCTGTTGTCTTCGCGCGCGGGCAGTTACGCGCAGACGCACGGACCGCGATTGCCGATGACGGTCGGGCCCGCCGTGGCCGCGGTGGGGTTGGTGTTGATGACGCGGATCGGCCCGGATGCGTCGTACCTGACCGTCGTGCTGCCGGGAGTTCTGGTCTTCGGGCTCGGCCTGGCGGTGATGGGGGCGCCGTTGACTGCGGCCGTGCTCGGCTCGGTGCCGGTGGAGCAGTCCGGGATCGCGTCAGGTGTGAACAATGCCGTTGCTCGCACGAGCCAGCTTCTTGCGGTTGCGGCCTTGCCTGCCCTGGTGGGTATCGATGCCGAGAGCCTGGTCGATCCGTCGAGTTTCTCCGACGGTTTCCGGTATGCGATGTACATCTGTGTGGCGCTGCTGTTGATCGGTGCGGCCATCGCCGCGACGCTGATCCGTACTCCGACTGTCGAGCCTGTTCAGGAATCGGATTCGGTTGCGTGCAAGCCGCATTGTGATCTGACGGGACCTGCAGTGCAACCGAATCCGATGAGGGACTAGACGCTGATGTCGCGATCTCGGCTGGGCACCAAGGGGATTGCCGCGGCTGGAAATGCCGCGACTATCGCGAAAGCGAGCGGGTAGCCGACCGCGCCGATCAGCGCACCGACCACCGGGCCCACTGCTGACGCGGCAATGAACTGGCCGGTGTTCTGTGCGCCCAACGCTTTTCCTTGCCATTTCGGCCCGGCCGCTTCGGCGACGGATGTGAACGCCAAACCGTTGTCGGCGACGCTGACGGTGGTTGCCAGCAGCAGGATCAGGGCCGGAACGCCCCAAGGCGCTGCGCCGGCTGCTGCCATTGCCAACATGACCGCGGATGCGGAGACGGCAACCAACCTCAGCGGGCCTACTCTGCTTCCGGCGCGATCACTCCAGATGCCGACGACGATGCGGCCGAGCGCACCCACGAACTGGGAGATCCCGATCAGGAGTCCAGCGGGCGCCGCATCCCAGCCTTGCTCGCTGATCAGCCAGACCAGACCGAACGTCGAGAGGGTGAACTGCGGAAATACCAGCAGTGCCGAGACGACGTGAATGCGCCAGAGGAACCAGTTCGAGCGATAAGGGTTGATCGTCTCGACCGGGATATCTGTGGACCGTGCCGCCGGGCGCGGGGGATTGACCAATGCGACGGCACAGATCAGGGCGAGGACGCCGTTGAGCGCCACCGACAGTCCGACGGCCGAGCCGATTCCTACGTTCGCGGCGAGAGTCGGGATGGTCAACGACGCAATGGTCACGCCCAGTGGCTGTGACATCTGCCTGATGCCCATCGCAAGGCCGCGCCGATCCTTGGGAAACCAGCCGACCACAACACGCCCACTGGCGGCGTTGGTGCTCGCCGCAGCCATTCCGCCCAGTAGAAATGCGATCCCGAGGAGGGCGTAGTTGTCGGTGGTGGTCGCGGCGAGCGCGGCGATCGCCGTCAGCGCGAGCCCGATGGAGATGACCCATTTCTCACCGAATCTGTCGGCCATCGCTCCCCACGCCACCAAGGTGAGAACCATGCCGAAAGTGGGTGCAGCGGCCAGGGTTCCGGCTTGAGTCAACGAGAGACCGTGCTCGGAATGCAGCAGCGGGATCAAAAAGGCGGGGGTGCTGACGAAGACGGTGCCTGCGGCCTGGGCTGCGACGCCGATTCCGAGCATCGTCCACGCCTTCGGGGAGACGGCCGTCTTTTCCAACCGCGACGCCTGCGTCATGGTGCCCTCCGATTTCTACGCTGTTCGACGATGCCGACGCTACTCGCGTAGTTTCACATGTTGAAACCAGAATCCCATTATTTGGTCAAACGTGGGCGGCCTAGGGTGAGAAGTGCCCACCCCTTTTCGAGCGAACGGTACGACGATCGCCTTGGGTGCGCCGAAAGGTACGTTCGCTCGGGAAGGGGTCAGCGATGGGGCAGGCGAACCGTGAAGATCGTGCGCCCGTCCACCTGGTCGACGCCGATGGTGCCGCCGTGCAAGTGCACGTTTTCGACGGCGAGGGAGAGCCCGAGTCCGCTGCCCTCGCTGCGTCCGCGCGCGGTGTCGACCTTGTAGAACCGCCGAAAAATCGCCTGCCGGTCTTCGGGTGAGATGCCGGGGCCGTGGTCGACGACGGTGATGACGGAGAAACCGGGTTCTGCGCTCAACTCGACGCGAACCGGAGGCGCTCCGTGGCGCAGCGCGTTGCCGACGAGGTTGGCGACGACTATGTCGATTCGACGTGAATCCACTCTGGCGCTGACGCTTTCGGGTGCACGGAGTTCGACGGTTTCTGTCCAACCTCGGCTCTCGAGTGTGCGCTCGGTCAATTCGACGAGGTCGACGTCGTCGAGGACGAGACGCGCCTGTTGTGAGTCGTGGCGCGACATTTCGATCAGATCTTCGACAAGTCGAGTGAGCTTGCCGATCTCACTGCTCACGATGCGCGCTGCAGCGGCGGCGTCCGGCGGAAGATTGGGGATCTCTTCGCGGAGGATTTCGCTGACCGGAACCAATGCCGCCAGCGGCGTTCGAAGCTCGTGGGAGACGTCGGCGACAAATCTTCTCGACTGCTCTTCCGATTCTTCCAGACCTCGGATGACCGCTTCGTTGCGAGCGACCATGTTGTTGAAAGTTGTTGTGACCTGCGCAAGCTCGGCTACTCCGTCTTCGGGGAGCCGGACGCTCAGGTCGCCGTCGGCGGCGCGGGCGGCGGCCTCGTCCAGGCGTTTGAGTGGACGGACCAGCGTCGACGCGATCCAGAGTCCGAGCAGACCGCTCACCAGCACACCCGCCGCGAGGGTGAGACCGACAGCTCGAAGCAGGTCGTCGAACTTGTCCTGCACCCCTACCAGCGGCCGGATGGTGACGGCTTTGACCAGTGTCTCGTTGTCGTAGCCGTCGTCTGCAGTCATGTCCACGACATTGACCGACATTCCCAACATGATGCGCTGGGAGTCGAGTCTCTCGAAGCGGATCAGTTTGGGACTGTCCAAACCCTCTTCGAAGCTGGGTGGGATCGTTGCCGCATCCACTGATCCTTGACGAATGACTTCGCCGTCGACGATCAGAGTCATGTCGGACTGGAAGATCTGTCCGAGGGTGTCAGGTGTCAGCCCGTCTACCGGCGGTCCGTTGCTGTACTGCAGTTCGTCGCGAAATTGTGCCGTTGCCACGTCCTGAGCGTTGGAATAGATCCACGACCGCGCCATGAACGAGACGACGCCTGCGGTTGCCCCGGCGATGATCACGACGATTGCGATGAACACGAGCACGAGCCTGGTCCGAAGACCGTCGACCCGAAGCCAGGTCGGTCTCATCGGGCCGGGCTGGTGTTGAAGCGATACCCGAACCCGCGCACCGTTTCGATCACGGTCGGTGTGGCTGGGTCGTCCTCGATCTTTCCGCGCAGCCGCTGCACTGCTGCATCGACGATTCGTGAGTCGCCCAGGTATTCCTGGTCCCAGGCTGCGGACAACAATTGCCTGCGGCTGAGAACCTGTCCGGGGTTTTCGGTCAGCGCCAGTATCAGTCGGAGTTCGGTCGGAGTCAGGGTCAGCAGCGTCCCGGCTTTGCGTACCTGCAATGACGACCGATCCAATTCCAGGTCGCCGAACTTCTCTGCGCCCGGCGCCACATCTGAACGCGATGTTGCGGGGGCCGAGCGCCGCACGACGGCTTTGATCCGAGCATCGAGGACACGCGGACTGGCCGGTTTGACGACGTAGTCGTCGGCACCGGCCTCGAGGCCGGCAACAGTGTCGATGTCGTCGGATCTGGCGGTCAAGATGATGATCGGGATCGAACTGCGCGTACGGATGCGTCGACAGATCTCGTAACCGTCGGCTCCTGGCAGTCCGAGGTCGAGTAGGACGAGGTCGGTGGAGCCGAGGACGTCGTCGAAATCGCCGTTACCGTCGGGCCGATGGCTGACGTTGTGCCCGAGTCGGTTCAGTCCCAACGTGATTGCCTCGGCTACCGCTGGATCGTCTTCTATGAAAAGAATGCTCACCATGCGCTCACCTTGGACTCGCCATGATCAGGGGCCTTCTGCGGTCGGAGGAATCTCGGTCAGCCAAGGGTACAGGGGTCACACTTTCGAGAGCCGCTCGTTGCCTGAGTCCGCCAGTACTGCGTGCCGTGCGACGCTGGTGTTCAACGGAAATGCCGACACGGCGAGGGTGTAGCAGCCGACGAGCAGTAGCGCACCGATCACGTCACTCGGCCGGTGCCATTGCAACACGACTACCGAGATCGCGGTCCCGATGGTGATCAGCGCGCCGTTGACTGCAACGACTGCCCGCCACCTCGAGGGTGTGACGAGCACGATCGCGCAGACCAGAGCAGCGATGGCCGTCAGCGTGCCGCTGGGGAAGGAATTGTGCATCACCAGGCCGTTCAGGTCCGGTCGATCCAACGATTGTTTGAGAACCCAGGCCGTCGTGATGGGACCGAGGGTCACGACGACGACGCGTAGGGCCAGCGCAATCGGGTTGTTGCGCAATGTGATCATGAGTGCCACGAGCACTCCTCCCACTATCAGTATCGGAGTGACGAGGCCGATGAACTCGGTGGAGAACACACTGAGTCCTTCGGAGGTGGCCGCGCCCACCATGAGTTGTTGGTCGACGATCTGACCACCAGTCGTGTTGACGGCCAGTTCGAATTCGACGACTCCGAGGATCAGGAGTGCCAGTGCGGCAATCAGTCTCGCGGGTTTGACTCGTGTCATGATCAGCCTTCCGCTCTCTCGTCCGAAGGGTTGCTCAGTTGGGGCGGGCATTCCCCGCCGGGAGTGGTTGCCAATTCGAAATGCCACATCTCGTTGGCATAGGTCTGACAGAGGCCGTAATCATTGCCGTGCTGGATGAGCCAGTCGTCGGCATCGGTCGGTCCGATGTCGACGGCTTGTCCGCTGACATGCTTCGACAGACTCGGGGAGTGCACCCATTTGGACGCTTCGTTCATGCTGCCGTACTTGACGACGGCTTCGTCGAACAGTCGCTGTTGGTATGCGGCGGACCGCCAACCCGAGGTGACGTGCATGTTCACTCCGGAGGCCTGTGCGTCGGCCGCTGCCGACTGCAGCGCCGCGAGAAGGGCGGAATCGAGACGGGCCAGTGCAGGTACATGGGTATCCTGCACGCTGATGCCGTCCTCGATCTCGCCGCCTGCTGGTCCTGAATCAGGCTGAGTGGCAAGGTAATTACCACTCTTGGGCTTTGCTTCTTCTGTGTACGAGCATGCGCTGAGCGTGAGCGCACCCAGTGCGACTGCACCGAGTGCGGCGAGGCGGATTATTCCGCGGTGGCTGGGCATACAACAGAGACTGCTCGGTCAGTGTCACCGTCAGGTGGTCGCCGTTCGTCGACGGTGTCACGGTCTGAAACAGCTCTGTAACAGGACGGAACGGGGCTGGTGAGCGCGCTTTACGCGGGGCGCGGGATCGATGCGAAAGTCGACAGTTCGAACCACGAAGGCAAGCTACGACGCAACGCCGTAGGCCCCGAAATGGTGACGTCACCTGACCGTATGGCGTCCGACCAGGTCAGGTTACCGCGCCAGATCTCGGTCATCGGTCGCAAGCCCGCAGAGACCGACACCGCAACGTCGAAACCCGGATCGATATCGCACATGTCCACCTCCCCGGAATTGATGACGAGCCACCAGTTTCGCGAATGTTCACGCACGCCGGAGAAAACGAAGTGCACCACGGTCTTTCCGTCGGGAACCACGGAGTGATCCACGCGTCGATGCATGTCCCACAGCAGCAGTTTCGGATCCAGGTCTTCATCGCCCAGCTCGCCGATCCACCTGGTACCCCAGATTCCGAGAGCTTCGACCACAGGGCGCAGTTCTCGGCCCGCGTCGGTCAATCGGTAACTGACGACGCAGTCGGTTTCTTCTCGCTCCACGATGCCGGCGATCGCGAGTTGGTGGAGCCGCGTGGAGAGCAGAGTCGGTGACATTCGCGGAAGTCCGCGTCGGAGATCGTTGAAATGGTCGCTTCCCATCATCAGTTCGCGCAGGAGAAGCAGCGTCCACCGCTCGTCGAGTAGCTCCATCGCCTTGGCGACGGGGCAGAACTGGTGGTACGAGGACCCCATCACTCGATCGTAGGCCTCTGGAGTGCTCCGGTACAGATTTCGTACTGGAGAGGAGTGAACCGTCGTCGTAGCGTCGAAGTAACGGCATGAATGTTGTCGGGCTCCGAGGTTGTTGGGCTCCGAGTACCAAAAATATTGAAGGAGAACGGTAATGAGTGAATCGACGGAAACGCTCGGGCTGGATCGTGAGCTGAAGGCCAAGCATCGGGCCATGTGGGGTCTCGGTAACTATCCGGCGGTGGCCACGCAGGTCATTGCGGAACTCGGGCCGGTACTGGTCGGCGAGTGCGGTGTGCAGAAGGGTGACCGCGTGCTGGACGTCGCGGCGGGGTCCGGCAATGCCGCCATTCCGGCGGCCGCGCTGGGTGCGCAGGTGATCGCCACTGACCTGGCTCCCGAATTGTTCGTAGCGGGTAAGGAGGCCGCTTCCCTCGCCGGAGTCGAATTGGACTGGCAGGAGGCCGATGCCGAGGCTCTTCCTTTCGGCGACAACGAGTTCGACGTGGTGCTTTCGTGCGTCGGTGTGATGTTCGCACCGCATCATCAGCGCGCCGCGGACGAACTTGTGCGAGTATGCCGACCCGGCGGAAAGATCGGAGTGCTGAGTTGGACTCCGACGGGATTCATCGGCGAGATGTTCAAAACGATGAAGCCGTACGCACCGCCGCCGCCTCCTGGTTCGCAGCCGGCGCCTTTGTGGGGCGATGAGAACCATGTTCGTGATCTGCTCGGCGATGTGGCCTCGAGGAAAGACGTACTTCGTGTGGACACATTCAGCGGGCCGGAAGAGTTCCGTGATTTCTTCAAGAAGAATTACGGGCCGACCATCGCGGTGTACCGGAACATCGCCGGCGATCCCGACCGAACGCAGGCGCTGGACCGCGATCTGCTCGAGTTGGCGGAAAGGTACGGCAGCGGAAGCGAACCGTTCGCGATGGAGTGGGAGTACCTGCTGGTCACCGCGACGCCCGATGGGGGAGGTGCGTGATGACGACGGTCGAGTTCGCGCCACTGAAATCGGCGATCACAGGTTCTGTGTTCGGCCCCCGAGATCCGGAGTACGACGACGCCAGATCGATCTGGAACGGGCAGATCGATCACCGTCCGGCGGTGATCGCCAGGTGCCGGTCGGCGTCGGATGTGGCTGTGGCACTTGCATTTGCCAGAGCCCATTCGTTGGAGGTTTCGGTCAGAGGTGGCGGGCATTCCTACCGAGGCACATCGGTGTGTGAAGGCGGAGTGATGATCGATCTCAGTGCGATCAACGTAGTCAGCGTCGCCCCGTCAGCGAAGCGAGCCAGGGTCGGTGGTGGTGCGACGATCGCCGACCTCGACAAGGCGACGCAGGAACACGGGTTGGCGGTGACCGGCGGAGTGATCAGTGATACCGGCGTCGGTGGCCTGACACTCGGTGGTGGCATGGGGTGGTTGACCCGCACGCTCGGCCTGGCGATCGACAATCTGGTGTCGGCAGAGGTGGTGCTCGCCGACGGTTCGATCGTTCGAGCCTCCGAGAACGATCACAGCGACTTGTTCTGGGCACTGCGCGGTGGCGGCGGAAATTTCGGAGTGGTCACCGAGTTCGAGTACCGTCTGAGCGAGATCGGTCCGGAAGTGCATCTGGGACTGTTCTTCTGGGGGATGGAGGACGGACCCGCAGCGCTTCGTCTGTGCCGCGAGGTAGTGCCTGCCCTGCCGAGAAATGCGGGTGCGATGGTTGCCGTCAGTTTGTCCGCGCCGCCGGCGCCGTTTGTCCCGGATCAATTTCACCTACTGCCCGGATACGCGTTGCTGGTAGCCGGTTTCGGATCGGAAGTAGAACACTCGAACGCGATTGCGCCGATTCGAGAGGGCTTGCCGACGCTTTTCGAGTTCGTCACTCCGATCCCGTACGTCGGCTTGCAGTCGATGCTCGACGAATCGGAACCGTGGGGTGCGTACGCCTATGAGAAGGCTTTGGACCTGGTGGATTTCTCCGACGACGTGATCGATGTTCTGACCGAACAAGCGGGCAAGAAATCGTCGCCGATGTCCTTCATGCCGATCTTTCCGCTGCAGGGAGCTTTCACTTCCGTCGGCGAGGACGACACAGCGTTCGGTGGTTCTCGCACACCGCATTACGTGTGCAATATGACGGCGACGGCCACCGATGCCGGGACGCTGGAATTGGATCGATCGTGGGTGCGTGAGACCTGGGAAGCCTTGCGTCCGTTCTCGTCCAACCAAGGCGGGTACGTCAACTTCATGACCGACGTCGACGAGGACCGAGTGCGAGCTTCCTACGGCGCGGGGAAGTACGCGCGGTTGTCCGCAGTCAAGGCGAAGTACGACCCGGACAACGTGTTTCACCTCAATGCAAACATTCTGCCTGCGTGAAGCTCGTGCTCAGACCGTGAACACCAGTCAGGCGGTGAACACCAGGATGACGACGATCAGTGCGGCCAAGACGATGACGGCGACCATGCCGGTCATGGCGAGGGGAGCCCACGCGACTACCTTGTCGCGGGTGCTGGCATCGGCGGGTCCGGTCGGCATCCGCGGCGGCCAGGAGAACATGTCCATCGGACTGGGAACATTTCGCAGTGGCGTGTTCTGTTGCACTGCAGGAAGTCCGGTGACCGTGGAGCCGGTCAGGCGATTGCGGCGGTGTGGGTCGGCGAGTTGTGTGGTGCGGTGAGCCCAGGCCGGCACGGCGCCCTCGGACGAGTAGACGGGAGCGTCGATCAACTGATCGATCGTGCCGCCGCCGGTCGCGGCTGCGGCGAGCGCGTCGCGTGCCTGAGCCATCGTCGGCCGACGGGTCGGGTCCGGCTCGAGGAGCTGAAGGAGAACATCGGTGAGCGGTCCAGACTTGGTGGGTCGGTAGATCTCGGCCTTGGCGACACGATGCAGTAGGGCGATGGCGTCCGAGTCGATGCCGAAGGGCGGTTGGCCCTCGATCACCGTGTAGAGCGTCGACCCGAGTGAGAAGACGTCGCTGGCCTCGGTGGGGTCGTCGCCGCGGGCAACTTCGGGTGCGAAGTACGCGGGAGTGCCGGTGATGACCTCGTCCTGGGTGTCGGACACGTCGCTCTTTGCGCGGGCGATGCCGAAGTCGCTGATCTTGACGGTGCCGAGGGATTTGCCTCGGTCGGCGATCAGGATGTTGCCGGGTTTGATGTCGCGGTGGACGATGCCGGCGGCGTGCGCTTCGGTGAGTGCCGCAGCGATCTGCGCGCCGATCTGCGCGACTTCGAGTGGTGGCAACGTGTCCGCCAGGTTCATGGCCTGGGCGAGGCTGCGAGCCGGGAAGTACTCCATGACCAGCCAGGGTTCGCCGGACTCGATCGCGACGTCGTACATGGCGATGGAGTGGGGATGGGTGAGCTTTGCGGCGTTCCTGCCCTCGCGCAATGTACGTTCACGGACCTCTTCGGCCGTTTCGGTGTCGAGGCCTTCCGTGCTTGTGACCTGTTTCACCGCGACGTCACGGCTGAGGAGGGTGTCGCGGGCCAGCCAGACGGCGCCCATCCCTCCGTCGCCGATCTTGGAGCGGAGTCGGTACCGCCCCGCCAGCAGGTATTCGGGCCCGATGCCCCTCCCGGTCTGCTCTTGAGCTGTCACATCTCAAGGTTAATGGATTGATGCCACTGTGACGCTCGAGGCTCCTGTGAACTGGGTTTTTGGCTCTGCTTGACGTGTCGGGGGTGACACGGTTTACTGAAAACAGTTCGAAAATATGTTCGAAATTGCTGTTCGTTGGATGCATGTCAGACCCGACTTCCCCGCGGTTTGCCGGCTGGTTATGGATTGCTGCCGAGTGAGTTTTTCCGGTGTTCCGGAGGATGGGGATGACCGAGGTGACCGAGTTGGTAGAGCTGTCGGCAGATGCGGCGGGGTTGTCCCGTCAGGATCGGCTGGCACAGCTCCGCCGACAGATCGCGTCCATTCCCTCGCGAGGCGATACGTCGTTTTCGGGACCGAGTGTTTCCGGGCCCGGTGTTTCTGTGGCCGGTGTTCCTGTGGCTGGTGTTTCCGGGACAAGTGCAGCGGCCTCCGAGAGTGTTGCCGACCGGGACAGGCCGGTCGTGGACCGTGCGCACAAAGCCGGTGTCCTCCCGGTGCCGGAGGGTATCGCCGCATTGTTACCGCAGGGCGGTTTGGTGCGGGGAACCGTGGTGTCCGTCGAGGGTGCAGCGTCCTTGCTTTTGGGATTGGTCGCGTCGGTGACGGCGTCCGGAGGGCATGTTGCAGTCATCGGGCAGCCTCGACTGGGATTGCTGGCGGCGTACGAGATGGGTGCGCAACTGGAACGTCTGGCACTCATTCCGGCGCCTGGGCCGGATCCGGTCGAGATCGCCGCCGTGCTGCTCGACGGTATGGATCTGGTGATTCTGGGATTGGCGGGTGCGTCGGTATCCCCGTCGCGTGCTCGGGCGGTGGTCGCACGTGCTCGGAGCAAGGGCTCGACTCTTGTTGTCACCGAAGGTCACTGGGACGGAGCCGAGGTTCGGTTGGACGCTCGGGTTCATGGCTATGGTGGGTTCGGTCAGGGTCGGGAGTTGGGGCGTGGACGGCTCAGTTCCCTGAGCCTCGCGGTTCGTGCTCGGGGGCGCTCGTTCCAGCCCCGGACCACGCGTCTGGACATCTGCAGTGCAGCCGGGCGGGTCGAGTGGGTACCTTCTCGGCCGGTTGAGGATGTGTCGTCGCAGGTGGTGTCGGAGCAGGTGATGCCGGAGCAGGTGGTGTCGTCGCAGGTGGTGTCACTGTGAGCAGAGTTCTGGCGTTGTGGTGCCCGGACTGGCCGGCGGTGGCAGCGGCAGCGCTTGCCGATCTTCCGGCCACACATCCCGTCGCGGTCACCTCGGGTAATCGGGTGATCGCATGTTCGGCGACGGCTCGTGCGGAGGGAGTGCGACGAGGCCTGCGCCGACGCGAGTCGCAGGCTCGCTGCCCGGAACTGTATGTGGCGATGGCAGATCCGGAACGCGATGCAAGATTGTTCGAGCCGGTGGCCGCGGCCATCGACGCGGTGGCACCGGGCGTCGAGGTACTCCGTCCTGGTTTGTTGGTGCTCAGCGCGCGTGGTGTCAGTCGGTACTTCGGTTCTGAGGAAGCTGCGGCGGAACGATTGGTGGATCAGGCATCTGCTGCAGGTGTCGAGAGTCAGGTGGGGGTGGCAGATCAGCTGTCCACGGCGGTCATTGCCGCGCGCCGGGCAGCGCTGGTGCCGCCGGGGGAGGGGGCACGGTTTCTGGCGCCGCTACCCATGCCGGAGTTGGCGGCCGAACCCAGCCTGTCTGCACCGCATCGCGGGGAGTTGGTGGATCTGCTGCGCAGGCTCGGGATCAGAACCATCGGTGCTTTTGCGGATCTACCGGCAGTGGACGTCGCTTCGCGTTTCGGTGCCGATGCGGTGCTCGCGCATCGTGCGGCGCGCGGTGAACCCGAACGGCCACCGTCGGCGCGGACACTTCCGCCGGACCTGGAGGTGGAGCAGCATTACGATCCGTCGATCGAGCGGGTGGATGCCGCAGCGTTTGCCGGGCGCGCCTTGGCGAGTCTCCTGCACGACAAGTTGTCTGCTGCCGCGGTGGCGTGCACCCGTCTGTCGATTTCGGCCAGCACGGGTAACGGTGAAAATCTTTCTCGGACTTGGCGTTGCGCCGAACCTCTGACGCCGGAGGGAACGGCCGATCGAGTGCGATGGCAACTGGATGGCTGGCTCACCGGGCGCAGTGAGACCCGGCCAACCGCAGGCATAGCCGTGTTGCGTCTGGAACCGGTGGAGGTGGTCAGTGCCGGCGCTTTGCAGTTGGGGCTGTGGGGCGGTGTCGGCGACGAGGAGGAGCGAGCCAGGCGAGCATTGGTGCGCGTGCAGGGTCTTCTGGGTGGCGAATCGGTTCAGGTCGGTGTCCTGAGCGGAGGTCGAGGGCCCTTGGAGCGAATTACCTTGTTGCCCTTGGGCGACGAGCGGGTAGCTACCCATGATCCGACAGCCCCGTGGCCGGGCCGTCTGCCACAACCGTCTCCGGGGTCGATCTTCGTCGACAATCCCAAGGTGTGGCTGGGGGATGTGGCCGGTAACGCCGTGTACGTCACTGAGCGCGGTGTCTTCAGTTCGCAGCCGGGAAGGCTGAAGTGGGGGAGCAAGGAATGGGCAGTGCAGGGGTGGGCCGGGCCCTGGCCGGTTGACGAGCGATGGTGGGACGCTGCCTCGGCACGCACGGCGGCGCGGGCTCAGGTTCTGTTGGAGGAATCGCGTGCGCTGCTGATGATCTGTGAAGGCGGTGGATGGTCGGTGGAGGGTGTGTACGAATGAGCTCGCAGGTATAGCCAGCTGTACCCGCCTGGTCGAGTCGACTGTACGAACAGTAGGGGCGTTGGCACCATCGTCATGCCGTCGCTCGGCTCCTAGCGTTGATGACATTCAAAAAAGTAACCGTTGCAATGATTCTCACCGTTGCAACTCTTTACGAGGAGTGTCATGGCAACGGCGGGTCGACCTGAAGTTTCCGGAACCGATCGACTTCACTACGAGCAGACGGAGCTGCACGACGCACAACTTCTGGCGTACGACGAGTCTGGCGAAGGCCGGATCGTGGAGGTGTTCGGCGATGTCGCCACAGCCGAGCACATCGTCATCTTCGTGCCGGGCAACGACAACGGATTGGGAAACTACTTCGACGAGAACCGTCCGACAGGACCACGAGCGAGCGGATGGACACTGGGAAGAATGCTCCGAACGCTCGGACCGATCGATCACGTCGCGGTGATCGTGTGGGTCGGTTATCGGACGCCGTGGGGATTTCTCGAGTCGTTCTCGCGGACACTCGCAGAACGCGGTGCGATCGATCTGGCGCGATTGACACGCATCCTGCCGCATTCGGCGCATGTGACGCTCATCGGACACAGCTACGGGGCCGTGGTGTGCGGACTCGCCCTCCCGTCGGCGCGAGTAGACGATTGTGTGGTGCTCGGTAGCCCGGGGATGGGGACCAGTTCTCGCGAAGACCTGCGCTTTGCCGGAAATCTCTGGGCCGCGCTGGGGCCGTCGGACTGGATTCGGTATTTCCCACGCGTGAAGATCGGTCGCCTCGGGCACGGCCCGTCTCCAGTTCGGGCGCAGCACGGAGCTGTTGTTTTCGACACCGGTGCCATTCGAGGGCATTGTGGATACTTCGCCGATGCAAGCGAGTCGCTGCGCAACATCGCGAGGATCGGTCTCGGTCGCTACGACGAGGTCACGCGGCCAGGGCAGTTGCCGCCTCGGCTGACAGCTTCAGCAATCCACGAGGACAGGTCTATCCTGGGAACTCGTGAGTGTCGCTAACGTACGAAGTGCCGGCGGGGTCCAGATCAGCTACCGCGATTCCGGCTCGCATCCCAGTGTTGCCGATCTGCCTCCGGTAGTCCTCGTGCACGGGATGGGTGGCGACAGCGGTACCTGGGACAAGTTCGCGCGGACCTTGCGATCACGCAACCGGCGAGTTGTCTCGGTCGATCTTCGCGGCCACGGACGGAGCGCTCGGGCGTCGTCGTATCTGTTCGACGAGTTCGCCGACGACGTCATGGACGTGTGTGATCATCTCGAACTCGATCAGGTAGACCTCGTCGGCCATTCGCTCGGCGGGCACGCGGCGTCGTTGATCGCGCAGAAACGACCCACCGTGGTGCGGAAGTTGGTCATCGAGGAAGCACCGTTGCCGCTACGCGCAGGTGACGCAGAACAGGTATTCGCGAGGAAATTGCCGAGTGTGCCAGAACTGTGGCATGCAACAACAAGTCTGGTTCGGCATCCGCGAGCTGCGCTGACGTTCGATCGCTCGATGACGCGGTCCGCGCTCGAGCAGTTCCGCCGACCGGATCCGCAGTGGTGGGATCGGTTGCCGCTCATCGAGGCTGACATGTTGTTCCTGCGTGGAGGTCTGGGCGGGATGGTGGATCCCGATCGCCTCGACGCTGTTGCCGCCACCGTCGCGCGCTGCGAATTGGTCTCGTTCCGTACCGGCCACAGTGTCCATCGCGACGGCCATCGCCAATTCGAATCCGTTGTGTTGCCGTTCATTTCCTGAAAGCGCAATACTCGATCAGTTCCGGCAAGAACCCATCCGCTACGCGTGCGGCACCGAATGTACTTCCATGCATACCAACGGCAACGACTGGTCCGCACACGAATACGTCGAAGCGGTAGCACGATCCGTTCACGGTGAGACCGTCCGATGGCCGCAGGGACCGAGTATGGATGCGGTGATCGTTCTGCCAGTTCATGCCCGAAACCATCCGGGGAAGAACGCGGTTCTGCTCTGGAATCACGACTTCGGTTGGTCGTGGGGTGTCGAGGAGGCTGACGTGCGAAGGACGATTTCGATTGTCGACCCTCTCGGTATCGGCCGGACACCGGATCCGCTGCGCTGCGCGGATCGAGTCATCGAACTGATCAGCGCCGAGGCAGTTTGCTCGCGCATGTGTAGCGAACACTGATTCGGTCAACTCTGGGGCCACAACGCCTCCGAGAGGACGACGCCCGTGAACCCAGAGAACGTTCCTGCCTCGCACTGTCATTCATTGCCGCGCCGGACGTTCCTCGGTGGCGTCGGTGCTCTTGTCCTCGCCGGAGTGGCAGACGTGGCAACCGGCGCGGCGAGCGCGGCGCCGGCGAAAGCATCGCCCGCCGATCGGTTTCCGCAGAAACCCAACATCGTTGTCATCATCACCGATCAGGAGCGCCGGCCGATGTATTGGCCGCAGGGCTGGGCTGATCAGAATCTGCCCAACCGCAAGAGGATTGCCGATCACGGGCTGACGTTCGACCAGGCAGTGTGCAATACCGCGATGTGCTCGCCCAGTCGTAGTACGTTCTTCACCGGCCTCTTTCCCGCGCAGCACGGGGTCACCAGAACCCTCACCGAAGGCGGCACTGTCTCACCCACCGAGCCACAGTTACAAGTCTCCGAGCAGAACATGGCAAAGCTGCTGGCATCGGCCGGCTACAACGTTCAGTACCGGGGGAAGTGGCATCTGAGCAAAGGCGTCGAGGGTGGAGATCCGACAAGTGACGATGTAGCGGGATTCGGCTTCGAAGGGTGGATTCCCCCCGACGCGGGTCAGGACACCAATCCGGACCACTTCGGTGGCGGGTGTGCCGACCATGATCGCCGTGTTGCCGAGGAGGCAGTCGATTTCCTCTCCGGATCTGCGGTCACATCCGGGCAGCCTTGGGCGCTCATCGTCTCGTTCGTGAACCCACACGACGTCCTCGCGTACCCCCAGACCTGGAATGCGATGAACGGAACGTGCGACAACTATGGATCGGACGCGCCAGGCGCCTTCGAGCAGGGGATCGACTTGCCGCCCACTTTCGACGAGATCCTGGCACTCAATCACAAACCGACAGCGCAGGTTCAGTCGGAATTGCTACTCGCAGCCGGGCTCGGGCCGCTGCTCGGGCCTGATCAGGCACGCAACTACATCAACTTCTACGCCTACATGCACAAGGTGGTCGACGAACACATCGGCAGCGTGCTCGACGCGATCGAAGCCACCCCGCAGATGCTCGACGACACCGTGATCGTACGGATGTCCGATCACGGGGAGATGGGGATGAGCCACGGAGGTTTGCGGCAGAAGGTGTTCAACGCCTACGAGGAAACGCTGCGCGTTCCACTGGTCATCAGCAACCCCTTGCTGTTTCCCGAACCCGTTCGCACAGACGCCTTGGCGTCGTTGATCGACGTGATGCCCACTCTCGCCACTCTCGCCCAAGCGCCAGCGCGTGAATCGTGGAACTTCTCGGGTACCGATCTGACACCGGTCATCGTCGACGCTGCCGCCTACCCACACGGTCCCAGCGCGCAGGTTCAGGACACGATTCTGTTCACCTACGACGATCAGAATTGTGCGACGCCCGACGGTCAGAACATCGTCACGCAGCCCAATCACATCCGCTGCATCCGGGAGAGCCGGTGGAAGTACACGATGTACTTCGATCCTGCGGGAGTTGCTGCGCCGCAATACGAACTCTACGACTTACAAGCCGACCCCTTGGAACTGAACAATCTAGCCAATCCGCTCAATATCGGCTCGTATCGGCCGGATCTGGCGGCTCAGATGAACGCCAAGCTCTTCGCAGTGATGGAGACCAAGGGCGTTTCTCTGAAGGAATAGATCGAATTTCGCCAAAACTGATTCACGTTTCAGTTCTGCGGGCATGCTGATGGGGCATCTGTCTTCGGTTCGGGAAGAAGGAATGTCATGACTGTCACCTCGCCGGGGCGAGAAGGTTTCAGTACTCTTCGGTCGGGAGGGTTGAACTGGGATTCGTTCCCACTCCGATTGTTCACCAAGGGAAATGCCAAATTCTGGAACCCAACCGACCTCGATTTTTCCCAGGACGCTCGTGACTGGCAGGAGCTGACCAGCGAGCAGCAGCGCAGCGCCACCTTCCTGTGCGCGCAGTTCATTGCCGGTGAAGAAGCCGTCACGGAAGACATTCAACCGTTCATGAAAGCGATGTCGACCGAGGGGCGATTCGGCGACGAGATGTACTTGACGCAGTTCTGTTTCGAGGAAGCCAAGCACACCCAGGTCTTTCGGCTGTGGATGGACGAAGTGGGATTGACCAGCGATCTGCATTCCTACGTCGCTGACAATCCGTACTACCGGCAACTGTTCTACGAGGAGTTGCCTTCGTCGCTACGCATTCTCGAGACGGATCCGAGTCCGGTCAACCAGGTGCGTGCCAGCGTCACGTACAACCACGTCATCGAGGGCAGTTTGGCGTTGACGGGCTACTACGCCTGGCAGAAAGTCTGTGCGACGCGCGGAATCCTGCCTGGCATGCAGCAATTGGTGCGAAAGATCGGTGACGACGAGCGACGGCACATGGCTTGGGGGACGTTCACCTGCCGAAGGCACGTAGCTGCCGACGATCACAACTGGGACGTCGTCCAGCAGCGGATGGGTGAACTCATGCCCATGGCACTCGGAATGATCAACTGGGTCAACGATCAATTCGAGGTGCAGCCGTTCGGTTTGGACAATCAGGAGTTCCTCGAGTACGCCGCAGACCGTGCGCAGCGCCGACTTTCGGCGATCGAGTCCGCGCGCGGGCGCGACGTCGCCGAGATCGACCTCGACTATTCGCCGGAGACCCTCGAGGAAAAGTTCGGGGCGGAAGATGCCGCTGCGATGAGTGAGGCGGCCAAATGACAGCGAATTCTATTGGGGCCAAGCCGAGTTCTGGATGACCTCGACAAAATCGATGTGCCGAAATCCCGGCACAAAATGTTCGAGTACGTCAGCGTTGACCGTCCCGAATGTACTTTCGGGACGGTGCTTGAAGCCTTCGGTGAAAGCCTTCAAGATCTGATTCTTGAAATCCGGGCGCGGGTGAGCGGCGGTGACGGCGTCAATGTCGGCCTGGTCGAGTTCGCTGTATCCGATTCCGAGTACATCGGTCTCCACACCCGCTGTCACCAAGGCGATTTCGGGTTCCAATCGGGAGGGGATCTCGGGCGTCGTGTGCAGAGCGATGCCTTCCCACACTGTGCGGATGTCGGTTTCGTCGACTCCGTAGCCGGTGAGGAATCGCCGCGCTTCGTCGGCGCTGTCCAATTCGAAACGTGACGTACTGTCCCGGAATTTCGCGGTGAGCCCCAGGTCGTGGAACATGGCGCCGACGTAGAGCAATTCGGGGTCGGCCTGCAGACCCAGACGCGCTCCTTGAAGCGATCCGAAGAGGAAGACACGTCGCGAGTGGTGAAACAGTAACTCGGACGCCGTATCTCGTACCAGCTCGGTGGCGTCGGCAGCCATCTTCGAATCGGGGATTTTCACACCGGCAATGATCGTGGTCATCGGTACCTGCTCTGCTCGTCGTTGCTGCGAATTTCTCGGTCTATCCCAGTGTCGGTCGAGCACGCCCGCGGGCGCACCCTGATCTCGGCCATACTGTCCACAGATCAGGACGAAGGAGAGCGCATCGTGACCGCAGTGCATCGAGTTGCCGTCCTGGTGTTCGACGGCGTCAAACTGCTCGACGTCGCAGGTCCGAGTGAGGTGTTCGCGGAAGCCAATCGCGGCGGGGCGAACTACGAGTTGGTGATCTGCTCGGTAGGTGGACACGATGTCGACTCGTCGACCGGGATGCGCATTCCGGTCGACCGTGACGTTGTAGATTCCGGTTCTTTCGACACGTTGCTGGTCATGGGTGGAGACGTGTTCCCGTCGACGCCGGTGAGTCCGGAACTGCGCGAGGCAGCAAGCGATCTGGCGGGGCGTTCGGGCCGGGTCGCCTCAATCTGTACCGGGACATTCATTCTTGCGGCGAGTGGATTGCTCGACGGACGCCGCGCAACGACACATTGGCAACACACGGCAACGCTGGCGCGCGCCTATCCACAGATCACGGTGGTTCCTGACGCCATCTTCATTCAGGATGGCGCGGTGTTCTCGTCTGCGGGTGTGACCGCCGGCATCGACCTCGCGCTCGCATTGCTCGAGCGTGATCATGGTGCAGAAATGGCTCGACGCGTCGCACAACTTCTGGTGGTATTTCTCCAGCGTCCAGGCGGACAGTCACAGTTTTCGCCCTCGCTCAGTGGGCCGCGGCCTCGGGTCCCTGCGCTCCGAGAAGTGGTCGACGCCGTCGCGGCCGATCCGGCGGGGGAGTATTCGGTCGAGCAACTGGCTGCCCTGGCGCACCTGAGCCCGCGTCATCTGACGAGGCTCTTTCGCGAAGAATTAGGGACGACGCCGGCCAAATACGTCGAGTTGATCCGTTTCGACTCTGCGAAGGCGCTCCTCGATGCCGGCCACTCGGTGACCGAAGCCGCGCAGTTGGCGGGATTCGGCAGTTCGGAATCCCTACGACGAGCATTTTCGACTCATCTCGGAATCTCGCCCCAGGTGTACCGTCGTCGGTTTCAAGCGTTCGGCTAGGACTGACTTTCGTGCTTGCCTTGTGGCGGGCTCATGCCCTGCTTGTCGAGCCAGGCAAGGCTGTAATCGGCGATCTCACGCCAACCGTGGTCGATGGTCAGCGAGTGACCTCGGTCGCCGAATACCTTGTATTCGTTGATCGTCGGGGCCTTGGCGTACTTCTTGAACGAGCTGTCCGAACTGGCCTTCGGTACTGTGCGATCCTTACCGCCGCCGATCATCAGGAGGGGGCCGCGGCGGGCGTTGAAATCCACTGCAGCGGGGCTGTGGGGCGCGAAGTTGGCGAGTGCTGCCTCGAACAACGGCCGTCCGGGGGCGGGAATTGCATACTGCTCGAACAGGGCGTCGGACTCGTCCTGGGACACGGCGCTGGCGAAGGACTTGTGGAACGATTTTCTGTTGTGTGAGTGGGCCTTCCGGTAGTTGCCGGGGTTGGACAGGACAGGGAACACGCTTCCAAGCTGAACGAGAGGAAGTTTCAACACACCTTTGGGCTGAGCGGGGTCGATGGCAATTGCCGCGGTCGCCAACTTCTGGCCCAGCAGTTTCTGCGCGATCAAACCTCCGAACGAATGCCCGACCACGATCGGTGGTTCGTCGAGATCAGCGATCACCTTGGCGTAGTGGTCCGTCACGTCGTCGATGCCGTGTCCCGCGATGTCCTCCGGGTGTTCGCGCGTCTCACCCACCGTGGACGCATCCCCTGGCCATCCGGGTGCCATCGTGGAGTACCCCTGCGCGTTGAAAACCTGCGCCCAGGGATCCCACGTGGTCGGGTGCATCCAGAGTCCGTGGATGAACAGAACAGTCGGGTTGGACTTGGGCGACATGCGCGCTCCCCGCTATCGGACCGATGATCGATACGGGATGCCCGCTTTTTACGGACTCATTCACCAGTGACCAGATCCTCGACAGAGGTCATTGTCACTCGTCCGTGATCAGGCGGTAAATGACGTATATGGCAAACCATCCCATCGCGACCGATGCGAGAACAAATAGCACTTCGAAGAACATGACCATGTAAATCGCTGCCTCACTGGTTGAAGGAATCGCTCTGGTGTCGAACATATCGCAAGTAGTTGTTGCGATATGACGGGGTGTCGCGGTTGGCACAATGAGGCCATGAAGCAAAGGGGTCGAGCGGTCCGAACGGCCGTGATCGAAGCGACTGTGCGAAAGGTTGCTGAACTAGGACCGCAGTCGGTGACGATCGCCGCGATAGCGGTCGAAGCGGACGTTCATCCAACGTCGATCTACCGCCGATGGGCGACGGTCGACTTCCTGGTCGTGGATGCTCTCCGCGAGTTCACGGATGCAGGTTTGGCGATACCTGACACCGGGACACTCTTCGGCGATCTTCGGACTTTTGCTCGGAGTCTCCAAGATTGGCTCGCGACAGACACCGGATTGGCACTGGCCCGTACGGGTGTGATGCCTACCGACGACGCGGAAATCTTGGCTGCGCGCGCACAGTTCTGGCGCGCCCGATTCGATGCGGCAGCGGTCATGATTCACCGTGGAATCGAACGCGGCGAGGTCCCGGACGGTACTGATCCAGATACTGTTCTCGCGGCACTAGCTTCGCCGATCCGGCTGGCAGCGATTTCCCAGAACACCGAGCCTCGTATCGAACTCGACAAACTGGTTGCACTTGTCGTCGGCGTTGATCCAATAGTGAAATGATCGACGGCATGGCACTAACCGGCTCTGCGAAGACGATGGCACTGTGGACCACCGCTTTTGTTGTCTCACAAGCAAACATTGCGCGTTTACTCGGGCCGGTGGCTCCTAAAGTATTGGAAGTGCAGACGGCGTTTTCCGCTCGTCGGTACCTCGAGATCTTGGACTCCATGGAAGCGGAGGCCAGGGCGCGATTTCGTAGTCACTACTACCCGGACTTCGTACATCCCGCGATCTACGCGATGGCTTTGCGGTCCGCAGGCAAGCGGCTCGGAGAGCGGGATCCCCTTTCGGCCGCAACTCGGCGTGCGCTTGCCGTAGCGCCGGTGCTGTCGGCGGCGGGCGATTATGTCGAGAACGTGGTCGGCCTCCATTTCCTCGATCATCGCGACAGCATCACCGACTCGAGGGTTCGCGCCGCCTCGACGGTCAGTATTGCCAAATGGGTACTCGCACTCGGAACTTTCGGATATTTGTCGCAGGGTTTTGTCAGAGTATGGGTATCGCGAAAATGAGGAGCACTGATGGCAGTCGAACTCGGTACCGAATACTTCGCTGACGGAGAAGAGTTCCGTCGATGGCTGTGCGAGAACCACGAGGCGGTCCCCGGGCTTTGGCTGAAAATGGCCAAGAAGACCTCGTCACACAGTTCGATCGACTACGACCAAGCGTTGGACGTTGCCCTGTGCTTCGGCTGGATCGACAGCCTCTCCCGGCGAATCGACGACGATTTTTTCGTGCAGAAGTTTTCGCGTCGCACTGCGCGGAGTCCGTGGTCCAAACGCAACGTCGAGATAGTCGCCCGCCTCGACACTGCGGGACTCCTCGAGCCATCCGGCATCGCTGAGATAGAGAAGGCCAAGGCCGACGGCCGCTGGGATCGCGCGTACGAGGGAGCAGCCAAGGCCGAGGTCCCGAGGGACTTTCTCGATGCGCTTGCGGAAAACCCGAAGGCTCGCGAGTTCTACGCGACGCTCAATTCCACCAATCGATTCACCATCGCGTACCGACTGCAGGAGGCAAAGCGTCCGGAGACACGCGCCAGGCGGATCGAGAAGTTCGTGAACCAACTCGCGGAGGGCAAGAAGTTCTACTGAGCTGACTGGGACGGCTGATCGACTTTCAACGTGGCTGACACAATAGGGCTCGTGATCGAAGCCGAGACCTGTTCCGCGCTGTCTGCTGTTGACGAACCGTTGCCAGGCAGCGCTGCCGTCGTGCGGGGTTGGGTATGCCTCGAATTCAATGCCGCTTGGGGCCGTGACGTGCTGGACGGTACGGCCTTGGGGGAGGAGCTTGCCGCCGAGCTGAGTCGGCGAGCTGATGCTGCCGACGTACGAATCATGTTCATTCGGCGACCAGGCCGCACCGATCCGCTGACTGATGGGCACACGGTCTTGCTCGCGCGCTCCGATCCGAGCGACTCGTGGTGCGAACGGTTGCGCATCGATTCACCGGCTGATCTGCTCGACATCGATTTCGCGCTACTCGACGGCCCTCCACCAGGATTGGGCGACTCGGTGGACGAGCCAGTCGTCTTGGTTTGTGCGCACGGTAAGCGTGACCAATGCTGCGCTGTGTTCGGCAGGCCGATTGCCGCAGCGCTGATGTCGTCCTTCGGACCCCAGGTGTGGGAGTGTTCGCATACTGGCGGGCACCGATTTGCGCCGTCGATGATCCTGCTGCCGAGCGGCAATACGTACGGCCGTCTGTCCGCTGGTGAGAGTGTCACGGCCGTGGAGGTGGCTTCCCGAGATCAGGTCCATTTGCCAGGCCTGCGTGGACGGAGTTGCTGGTTTCCTGCGGGGCAGGCTTCGGAAGTTGCTGTACGACAACAAATCAGCTGCGGAATCGACGACTTGGCTGTCATCGAGCAGGCCAGTGACGGGACATGCGTCGTCGCACAGGTGGACGGACGGCGGTGGATGGTCGAGACGGCGGTCTCCGAACTCGCGCCGCGTCCACCGAGTTGCGGCGCGGCGCCCAAACCGGTCAGGCCAGTTGTCGTCACGTCGATTCGAGAACTGTGATTCCCTCGTCGGTTCCATACGATCAGTCTCGATGAATGCGATCACATGGGCCGGCAGGTGGCGCAGAGGATACGGACTCCATCAGATCCACAGTCTGCTGGCGTGACAAGCGGATTCGGGACTTAGGCAGCGGCGGTTCGGGGGAATAGCGGCACCGTTGCAGGTGCGAAGTAGCATCGCAGCTATGACTGTCGATCTGGTTGCACCTGACGAGGCCTTGTGGGCGTCTTGGTTGGAGTCGCGTGACGAGTGGGGCGGACCGCAGGTGGACCAGCCCGGCTCGGCACTGGGAGTTGCGCAACGTCTAGATCTCGATCTTGCCTCCCGGGATGGATTCGGGCAGTGGGTGCAGGAGTTGTTGGCGCAGCCAGAGGCAGTGCCGGGGCCCGACATTGTCCCGGCAACCAACTGGTGGATCGTTCGAGACGGCAGGTACCTCGGCGCTATCCAGTTGCGGCACAGCTTGAATGAGTTCTTGGCCGATGTCGGTGGTCACATCGGCTATGGGGTCAGGCCGTCGGAACGCCGGAAAGGTTTAGCGTCGGCTGCTCTGCGGGAGGTGCTCACGTATGCAGGCGACCCGGTGGGGCTCAGTCGCGTCCTGATTACCTGCGACGAAACGAACGCGGGTTCACGTAAGGCAATCGAAGGGTGTGGTGGTCTACTCGACAGCGTGCGCCCAGCTGATCAGTTGTCGCGCAACCTCGGTCACACGGGGGATACGCTTCGCTACTGGGCAGTCACGGGCCGGTCAAGCGTCAGTTGACCGATGTCCGACCGTCAACGGGAAGCCACGGTCGCAGGGTAGGCGACACGGGCAGCGATGCTTTCGCTGAGGTCTTGGATTTCTGCGGCGAGGGTATCGCGGCGCTTCGTGTCCGACTCGTGAACGAATGTTGTCGATCCCAGTGTGGCACCGCAGTATTCGATGATGCCGCGCTCGATCTGTGTCTGGAAGGCCTCGTACACACCGTGGCGTTCGAAACTCTCCGCGTCGTCACCCGCGACCGGGATCAGGTGGACCGTGAGTCGGTCCAGTTTCTTCACGAATTCGCTTCCCGGGGTGATCTCGTACGCCCATCCGCTGACGAAGACTCGATCGATCCAACCTTTGAGTAGTGCAGGCATCGACCACCAGTACATCGGAAACACAAGAATCAGATCGTCTGCTCGATCGATTCGGTCCTGCTCGGCTACAACGTCGGCCGGGGGAGTCCCCTTGCCGCGGAACAGGTTCACATCGTCTTTGGAGAATCGGGGATCGAAATTCTCGGCATGTAGGTCCGCGATGTCGACGTCGCCGCCCAGGTCGCGGATCGCGTCGGCGGTAGAACGGGCGACATGCTGGGTAAGTGACTGTGGATCGGAGTGGGAGACTACGACGAGTGTGGTCATGAGCGTTCCTTCGGTAGATGGTGCGCTTATGTACTAAGAGTAGGTTACTATTGGTATATAGCGCAAGGAGGTGTCCGATGGCACGAACGAGACTGTCGCGAGCCGACAGGTACGAGCAACTCGTGGAGGTGTCGTGGGCACTGGTGCGAGAGGAGGGCGCGGATGCGCTGACCCTCGGCCGGTTGGCTGAACGTGCCGGCGTTGCAAAGCCGGTCGTCTACAGCCATTTCGCCTCCCGCGCTGCGCTGTTGGCGGCCCTCTTCAAGGAATTCGACGATCGTCAGACGGTGATGCTCGGGGAATACCTCGAAGCTGCGGAGGAGTCTGTGAACGGGCGGGCGAATGCCATCGCCGACTCCTATGTCGGGTGTTCACTGGCACAGGGTCGTGAACTGACGGGAGTGCTTGCAGCGCTGGAGGGCTCGCCCGAGCTGGAGCAGGTCAAGCGCGAGTCGGAACGCGCCTATTCAGAGCGTTGTCGCGAGGTGCTGGCTCCTTTCAGCGCCGACGGGCTTGGACAATCATCGATGACTGCGATATTCGGTGCTGCAGAGGCCCTCTCGCACGCGGCGGTAGTCGGAGTGCTCTCGCCCGAGGACGCCAAAGGTGAACTTGCCGCGCTGATCGTCGCGGTTGTCGGCAGGCCATCACTGACTGGGTAGTGCGGTGCAGCCGTGATCTCATCGCCTACAGGTGCCCATCCAGTTCGAACCGCTCACGCACGGAGTCGGATATCGCTGCGAGGGTGCTGACGAACGCGTCAATGGCAGGAGCGAGCGGAGGTTTCCCGAAGGTTGCGACGGAGACAGTGCGTCGCTCGCCGCGAATGCGGTGTGCGCGGATACCCGGGTTCTGATGTGCATGGAGAGCGAGGGCGGGAAGGGTGCTGACTCCGCTTCCGGAGGCGACCAGCGCTTGGACCGCGACGTAGTCGTCGGTCTCGAACTCGATCCGTGGAACGAACCCAGCTCGATTGCAGGCGGTGAGAAGGTGGGCGCGGCAGCTCGGACAGCCTGCAATCCAGGTCTCACCGGCGTAGTCCGTGATCTCGTTGGCGGCATCTGCATTCCGCGCAGAGGTGATCAGGTACAACGGATCGTCCAGCAACGTCGTTAGGGTGACGTGCTTCAGCCCCACATCCGGGGTATCCGCGTGTGCGAAAACGACAGCTACGTCGACGTCGTTGTTACGAAGCATTGCAAGTGCTTTGGGTGGTTCTGCATCAACGAGGCTGATGGACACGTCGGGGTACTGGGACGTGAACGCTGCCATCGCCTGCGGAATCAAACCCGCCAGGGCTGACGGGAATGCGGCAAGTCGTACCCGCCCCGCCCTCAGTCCCGCGTACGTTTCGACTTCGGCTACGGCAGCGTCGACGTGACCGAGAATTTCCGTGGCGCGCCGAACCAGTACCGCACCGGCATCCGTCAGACGTAGCCCACGACCGGCTCGCTGGAACAGCGGAACTCCGACTTCCGATTCGAGCTGTCGAAGGTGGTGACTGATGGAGGGCTGCGCGTAACCGAGCGAATCGGCGGCGGCTGTCACCGATCCTTCCTGCGCGACAGCGACCAAGACCCTCAGCCGAATTAGATCGAGCATGCCGAAATCATAGAGGATTTCGATGCTTTCGACGAAAACATGTATTAGACCTATGAATCAGTGTTTGACAGGGTGATCCACATGGCACAGGCACCTGATCTCGCGGCAACAACCGGGCTACAACCACCCACATGGGCGGACATTCAGCGTGCAAGTCAGGTTGTCCGACGCCACCTACCGGTCACGCCCCTGATATCGCACCCGACCTTGGGAGCGGGCTCGTGCAGCCAGTTGTTCGTCAAACATGAGAACGTGCAACCCACAGGTGCGTTCAAGGTCCGCGGTGGACTGAACCTGGTGGCTGGACTCGATGAGCCGACGCGGGCCCGAGGCATCATCGGCTACTCGACGGGAAATCATGCTCAGTCCCTGGCGTATGCCGCAGCGGATGCGGGCGTGCGGTGCGTAATTGTGATGCCGGCTGGGGCGAATCCGGTCAAGGCTCACGCTGTCCGCATGCTTGGGGCCGAGCTCATCGAGCACGGCGCAAACTTCGACGAGGCACGCGCTCACGCAGAGTTCATCAGCGAACGTGACGGACTGCGTCTCGTCAGCGCCGCCAATGAGGCGGCAATCCTCGCCGGTGTTGCCACGGCGTACGTCGAACTCGTCGAGCAGCAGCCAGATCTGGACGCAGTGGTCGTCCCCGTCGGTGGTGGCAGTGGTGCGGCGGCCGCTTGCCTCGTCGCCAGTGCGCTTGCACCGCACCTGGAGGTGTTCGCGGTGCAGTCGGAGGCCGCACGAGCGGCGCACGACTCGTGGACTTCCGGCACCTGTGTCGAGCGCCCGAACGCCACTCGTGTCGAAGGGCTCGCGACCGGGGCCGGATTCGCATTGACTCAACGCGTCATGCGAGAACGGCTAGGTGGTTTCTTGCTCGTCACGGACGATGACATCACCCTCGCGCAGCGGGCTCTCCTTTTCGACGCACACACTTTGAGTGAGGGCGCCGGTGCGGCCGCACTTGCTGCGGTCTACGCACATCCGAACACCTTCGCGGACAAGCGCGTTGCTGTTGTCTGCACGGGCGCCAATGCCTCCGAGAGCGAGATCCGCAGGGTCGTCAGCTAATTGATCTCGCATTCGGAACAATGTGCAGTGTCAGCGAACTGACGGAAAGCCGAAGTACTGTGTGCCAATGACTTCACCCCGAGAAAAGTCACGTACTCTCAATATTTGCGCACTCATGCTGGTCGTCGGTGTTCTTGGATTGATCGTGAGCTTCGGAGTGACCTCACGTTGGGGGTTCCCAGCGTCCGCATCGGAGCTTTGTAGATCAAGTTCGTATGGAATCGGATTACTCGAAGAAACAGGATGGGCCTGGATCCCGTTTCCCATAGCCTATTGCAAGGCAGTGGATTTCGATTCTTCCGCGGTTTACTTCGCCCTCGGATGGGAAAACTCGATCACTGCCGCAGTATCGATCGCACTCATCGCCATGGCTCTGAAACTCACTTGGGGTGCAGGAGTTCAGTGATGCTTATATGCCCGGCCTTGGGTTCGTTCGGAAGGCTGACCGGCACAAGCCCCATGCTTTCCCGACGCTCGTTGACCGAAAAGACGTACTGGGCAAATTCAGGTTTGACGTGCACGTCCGGAAACCGTGCGCGAAGTTCGCCCACGATCCGATAGCCCTCGTCGTACCAGTCGAAAACGTTGATCCCTGGACGCCACCTCGGTCGCATCGCGAAGCCGTCGATCTCGGTCACAAAGAACTTTTGGAAGCGATCAGTCCACGCCAGTATCTTCTCTCCGAGTTCGTCGTCGATCCCCATTTGGCTCGGGAGAACGTATGCCTGCGGGAACCGTTGCGGCGGGACGACAATCAATTCCTTCGACGGCCATAGTGAACTGGGATGGCCATGGTCAGGATAGATTCTGATGACTAGCACTGCAGATCCCTTGCGGTGGCCAACACGCTACGAGGCGAAGTCACACCACCGGTCACCAGTGCGTTCCGGGCACGAGTCGGGCGGCGCGTCGGCCGAGTTTGCGGATGCGCGAGCGTGAATGGCGCTGACGCGACGGTGTTGCCGAAACGTCTGACGGAGTTTCTTTGTCTACCTGCCCCTTTGCCGCCGGGGAGTCAGGGAAGGCCTGGTACATCTGGTTGAGAATCCGGTCCTTGGTGTGCGGTGCGAACAAGGTTCCCAGATCACCCAGAGTGCCCAGTGGCACGTCGATGCGCTTGGGGCGTTCGATCAGCGCGCGGATCACCATTGCCGCAGCCTTTTCCGGGCTGGTGATCGGGCCGTTGTTGTATTCGCCGGTCGGAGCGATCATCGGCGTTTCGACCAGCGGCATGTGGATGGTCGTGAAAGTGATTCCGTCCGCCAGGGTTTCGGAGGCAGCTACGTCGGAGAAGCCGTCGAGGGCGGCCTTGCTCGCCACGTAGGCCGAGAATCTAGGGGTTGCCGCCTGGACTCCCGCGCTGCTGATGTTCACGATGTGACCGAAGCGGCGAGAACGCATGGTGGGCAACAATGCGAGCACCAATCGCACAGCGCCGAAGTAGTTCACGGCCATCGTTCGTTCGTAGTCGTGGAAACGATCCGTGGAATGGTAAATGCCGCGCCGAATGGATCGGCCGGCGTTGTTCACCAACATGTCCACGTGATCATGTTCTGTCAGAATGCTTTTGATCGTATGCTGGACCGACTCGTCGTCGGTGATGTCGCAGGGATAACCGAACGCTTTGCCTCCGGTTGATCGAATCTCCTGCACCGCGGCATCGAGTTCGTCGGTGCGGCGTGCGATCAGGAGAACTGTGGCGCCTTTCTGGGCGGCGGCGATGGCAGAGGCCTTGCCGATTCCGGACGAGCCACCGGTGATCAGGACTATCCGACCGACAAGTGGTCCTTCGGGATGGTTGCGACGTGCGCGATTGGGATCGAGGTTTGCGCGCCAGTACTTCCACAGCACAGTCGAATACGACCCGAACTCGGGGACCGTCAGGCCTGATCCGGCGAGGGCGGCAACGGTTCTCTCGGAGGTGAAGGTCGGCGCCATCGTCATGTTGTCGAGCAACGCTGCAGGCATGCCGATGCGATCGAGGAAGACTTTTCGTGCCGATTCTGCCGAATCCATCGGCAATGGCGAGACAAAGGGTTTGGCGATCACGCCCGGCAGGCTGAGCGCGGGCCGCGGCGCTCCGGCGGCCTTGGCGAGGCCGGCATAGATTTCGCGTACCGGTTGAGGTTTCGGATTGACGAGATGGAATGCTTCGCCGTCACGGCCGGGCACATGCATCAACTCGACGAGGGCAGCGGCCACATAGTCGACCGGCACCACGTTGGTTGCACCGAGGTTGGGGATCGGGACAGGGAGTGCTGCAGGTAGTTTCGCGAGTAGCGCCAGACCTGGGAACAAGTAATACGGTCCGTCGATCTTGTCCATCTCTCCGGTGACGGAGTTGCCGACCACGGCAGACGGCCGATAAACACGCCAGGTGAGGCCTTCTCGTTCTCGAACGAGCTTCTCGGCCTCGAACTTGGTTCGGTGGTACGGCGTCGGAAAGCCTTGGCCGCAATCGAAATCGGTCTCGCTGAACGTGCCCGGATAGTCGCCTGCGACTGCGACCGATGACACGTGATGAAGGGTGGCTCCCAGTTTCGCAGCAAGTTCGACCACGGAGCGTGTGCCCTCGACATTCGTCGAAGCCTGCTCGTCTCCGGCCGTGATGTCGTAGATCGCGCCGAGGTGAAGGACATGGTCGGCCGGCGGGGGAGAGTCGATGCCCAGCTCGGGCTCGGTCAGATCGCCAACGAGCGGATGCACTCGATCGCCGCCGGGAATTGCCGACACCTGTGCTTCGAGTTTTGCGACAGAACCCGCTCTGACCAGCACGTGGATCTGAGCAGTTTCATCATGCTCGAGCAGGACCGGTAGTACAGCTCGTCCGAGGAACCCGGTACCGCCAGTGACGATGTATGTGGCCATGGTCGGTAACTTACTCCAAAGTAAGATCGACGGCTAGGGGGAACCGGACATCAGTGCGTCATGACGCCATCCTCGGTGTCGAAGTCGATGCCCGCAGTGATGATTCCGGAAAACAGGAACGCGACGGCAAGTGCAAGAGCGGGGATTGCAAGGATCCATTCGAAAATTGTCATGCTCCAAGTCTGACGAAATCAGCTTCGGAGAACATCGCCCTGCGGAGCGATTTCCCTGATCGGGCAGTCATCCTCGAGGACGACAGCCCGATCAGGGAAATCCACTAGTGCGTGATCAGTGGCCCGAAATCAGTGGCCGATGCCGACCTTCGCGTGAACTTTTTTCATCCAGGCCGGAGCCCACCAGTTCGCTTCGCCCATCAACTTCACCAGCGAGGGCACGAGCAACATGCGGATGATGGTCGCGTCGACGATCAGCGCGACGATCATGCCGACGCCCAGGAACTTCATCACCGACAACCCGGACATCGCGAATGCCCCCGTCACCACGATCAGGAGTAGGGCGGCGGCCGTCACGATTCGGCCGGTGCGTTCGGTTCCGAACTTGACTGCTTCCTCCGTCGTCGCTCCCGCGTTCTTGGCCTCGACCATCCGGGACATCAGGAAAACCTCGTAGTCCGTGGACAATCCGAACACCACCGCCAGGATGAGCACGACGAACGTCGCCTCCAGCGGAGTTTGACTGACCCCGAGGAGTTCGACGCCGTGACCGTCCTGGAAGACGAAGGTGAGGACACCGAAGGTGGTCGCGAGGCTCAGCGCGGCCATCAGTACCGCCTTGATGGGCAGGACCACCGAACCGAACGCGAGGAACAACAGGATCAAGGTCGATCCGACCATGATGAGGATCATCACCGGCAACCAGTGCAGGACGGCGTTGTTGCCGTCGTCGACCATGGCTTGACCGCCACCGACAAGCAGCACTGTTCCGTCAGGAGCGGAGATCGCACGCAGATCTGTCACTGCGGTGCTCTGTGATTGGGGCGTAGAGCCCTCGCTGTAGAGAGCCTGAACCGCGATGAGTTGATTGGTGCTCGCGACGACGGTCGCCTGACCGATGCCCTCGACCTGACCGGCGGACTCGGCGATCGCTGCACCTTCGGCCGGGGTGAGAGTGTTCCCGTCCTCGGCCTGAAGGATCATCGTCGCGCCGTTGCCGGTCTGCGGGAAGTCGTTGACCAACGTGTCCATTGCGACGCGAGCGGGGTCGTTGTCCGGGAGTGCGGTGTACGAGAGTTCTCCCAAACGGGCACCGAGCAGCGGCGAGGCCATCACGAGCAGCACGGCCACGATCGTCACCGAGACCGCGACCGGACGCTTCATCACCCACGTGACGACGCGGCCCCAGAACTTGCGCGAGCGTTCCTCGCCGCGTTGCGCCGCATCCTTGCGCCACGTCAGGGCGTTGATGCGATGCCCCAGAATGGCAAGCAGCGCAGGCACAGCGGTCAGCGACAGAACCGCCGCGCTCAGTACTGCTGCGATCGCACCGAAACCCAAAGACCGGATGACGGCCTGCGGGAAAACGAGCATGCCGCTGAACGCGCAGATCAGCAGCAGACCCGAGAACATGACGGTGCGACCCGCGGTCAGAACTGTCCGCTGCGCAGCCGCTCCCGGGTCCGAGCCCGAATTCAGTTCTTCACGGAACCGACCGACCACGAACAGTCCGTAGTCGATTGCAAGTCCCAACCCGAGAAGAGAAGCGACGTTGATCGAGAACGAGGACACATCGGTGATCAACGTGAGGATTCGCAGAACCGCCAAGGCGCTCAAGACACTGAGTACACCCACGAATACCGGAACCGCCGCAGCGACGATGCCGCCGAAGATGAAGACCAGCAGCACCAGAGTGATCGGAATGGCGATGGCTTCGGCGACCACCAGGTCTTTCTCCAGCTTGGTGTTGAACGCGACGCCGACAACGGTATTACCCGCGAATTGTGCCTCGGCACCTTCAACTTCGAGCTTCGGCAAGAGATCGGCGAAAGTAGCAGGTGTGACGCCCGAGTCCGGTGCCAACGTGATCGCAACGGCCGCCATGGATCCGTCGTTCGAGAGCAGACTGGCCTTGGCCGCGGCGTCCGTTCCCCAATACGACTTCACCGACGCGGTCGGCACTTCCGTTTTGAACTGGTCGACGGCGGCCGTTACTGCCGGCCCGATGTCGTCGAGGGTCTTGCCGTCGGTGGGTGAGTAGATCGCGATGATGTCCGGGGTCTGCGGCCCGAGATTGTCTTCGATGATGTCCGCAACCTTCGCGGAGTCGCTGCCCGGATCGATGAAGCCGCCCTGGCTGAGCTTGCCGAACACTCCGAGTCCCCACACCCCACTGATGAGAACTATCAGAACCGCGAGGCTCAGTACCCACCATTTCCGGGCGACGACGGTTTGGGCCCAGCGTGTCATGTATCAACTCCGGTGTGTGGGGGCGTCTGGCCAGATCGACTGTAGTGGGCGTTTGGTCTTGAATCGGAAACGTCATGCATACTGCTCGAAGCACTTGCAAGCCACGCGTGTGGGGGAAGCCGGTCCGAATCCGGCGCTGACCCGCAACGGTAGGTCGATTCTCGGTAGTCACCGAGCGTCGGCAAGCCCGATTACCCACCGCGCGGTGTGCGACATCCATTCGTCGTGGTCTACGAAAAGGAAGTCCAGCAGGAGCTCTGGCCGAGTATCAGTGTGCGGGCGGAGTTGTCTGTCGGATTCTCATTCGTGGCTCAGAGCCCTTACGAGGTCCCCGTGTCACTTCAGTTCTCCCCGTCCCGCGCCGCCGCTGTTCTCATCGCGGTCGCCTTGGTTTCGGCAGGTTGTTCCAAAGGCCAGGAATCAGAGTCCGCGTCTGCTGCGGAATCCTTCGCACAGCCTGTGTCCGTGACCAACTGCGATCGAGAGATGACCTTCGACTCGCCGCCGCAGCGCATCGTGTCTTTGAACGGGCATGTCACCGAGGCGCTCATCGAAATCGGTGCGGGTGACCGGATCGTCGGTCGGGCGTACAGCGACAATCCGCCAACTGCGGAGACCGCCGATGTATTCAACAAGATTCCCAGCCTCTCCGATACGTTCCCCAGCATGGAGCAGGTTCTCGACGTCGATCCGGACTTCGTGGTCGGAGGAATGACCAGTGCCTTCAACGAGAAGCAGGGCCGTTCCCGAGACGCTTTCGGCGAGCGCGGAATCAACACCTTCCTCTTCTCGGAATACTGTGGCACCGGTTTCCCCGACATCGGATTGCTCGAGAACGACTACACGCAACTCGGTCGAGTCCTGGGCGTTGAAGATTCCGCCCGCGAGGTCGCAGAGGAGATCAGCGATGGTCTCGATTCCGTCCGCGCTTCGGTCGGGGACGCGGCGCCGGTACCGACCTTCTTCTACGACAGTGGTGACCAGGTTCCGACGACTATCGGCGGAGTCGGCGTCGGTCAATTGGTCGCGGAATACTCCGGTGTCTCGAACATCTTCGCCGAAGGGACAAAGCCCTACATCGACGCATCGTGGGAAGCTGTTGCCGAGCGTGCACCCCAGGCGATCGTGGTCATCGACTACGGCGACAAGACGGCCGAGCAGAAGATCGACTTCCTCCGTGCCCAGCCGTTGATGGCGACCACCCCTGCTGTGCAGCAGAACCGGTTCGTCGTGGTTCCTCTCGCGGACCTGTTCGAGAGTTCACGGTTGGTGCGTTCGGCACAGACCATCGCGACGGCCTTCCATCGGGGCGCTGACGCGGCGAAGTGACCCGCACGCGTTACGGGTACGGCGCCCTACTTGTCGGCTTGGCGGTCGCCTTGGCGATCGTCCTGGGGTTGGCCGTCTCCTTGGGATCGGTTCGCATTCCCGTCGGTGACGTCTGGGCGATAGTCGGAGCCCGTTTGGCGCCAGGGACTTTCGAAACGTGGTGGACCGCGGCGCGGGAGTCGATCGTGATCGACTCCCGCCTGCCACGTGCACTCACGGCTGCGGTCGTGGGTGCTTCCTTGGCGATGTCGGGTGCTGTTGCTCAGGCTGTCACACGGAATCCTCTTGCCGACCCGTATCTGCTCGGAGTTTCGTCGGGTGCGGGATTCATGGTGGTGCTCGTGTCGGTGCTGGGTTTCGGCGCCGGCCTCCTCGGGGTTTTCACGATTCCGGTCGCAGCATTCGTCGGGGCGATGATCCCGTTGTTTCTCGCACTGCTGATCGGCGGCCGGTATCCGCAGCCGACCGCGATCATTTTGGTGGGTGTAGCGCTCGCCCAGATATTCTCGGCGCTCATCACCTTTTGCATCCTGGTGTTGGCCGATGATCGGCACGTGACGTCGGTGATGCACTGGATTGCCGGCGGATTCGGTGATGCGCGATGGTCGACGCTGATCTTCCCGACGATCGCACTGGTCGTCGTCGGCACGGCCCTTCTGTTCAGTTCGCGGTGGATGGACGTCTTGCAGACCGGTGACGACGGGGCTGCAGCACTCGGTATGAACGTCCGACGGTTCCGAGTGTTGTCCTTGCTTGCGGTCTCCGTACTGGCGGGCGCGGCAGTCAGCGTTGCCGGTGGAATCGGATTCATCGGCCTCCTGATCCCACATCTGGCCGGTTTCATCGTCGGCACCAGAGCAATTCGACTGCTCCCTGCTGCAGCCCTTCTGGGCGCCGTCGCGATGGTTGCCGCGGATACCGCTGCGCGCTCGGTGGCACAATCCACCGAAGTTCCGGTCGGAGTGATCACCGCCCTCGTGGGTGCACCGATCTTCGTCTGGATGCTCTACCGGCAGTATCGGAGGCTCGAACAGTGACGCAGACCAGAACAGTGACACAGGCCAGAACAGAGACACTCCCGAAGGACGCCGAAGCTGCGCCTCTGCTCGAACTCGTCGAGACCCGGGCGCGGCTTGGCAACCGCGAAGTCCTGCGCGGCATCACTTTCGCGGTGACGTCCGGTGAAATATTGGGCTTGGTCGGACCGAACGGCAGTGGCAAGACGACGGCGCTGCGCTGCTGCTACAACGCTTTGACTCCGACAGGTGGCGCAGTTCTGATCGATCAAGCCGACTCGACGACGCTCTCGCGTAAGGACATCGCCAAAACCATCTCGGCGAGCGTCCAGGAACCTACTGTCTCGGCAGGACTTTCGGTTCGTGAATCGATCGCGCTCGGACGAACTCCGCACCGTAGCTGGTTGGACCGAAGCACTGAGCGAGATACCGCCATCGTGGACCGGTGCATCGAGCAGGTTGGTTTGGTCGAGCTTGCCGGACGCGACGTGTCCACCCTGTCGGGTGGTGAGCGGCAACGTGTCTCGATAGCGCGCGCATTGGCTCAGGAGCCCAAGGTTCTGTTGTTGGACGAGCCGACCAATCATCTCGATCTTCGTCACCAGTTGATCGTGATGGAATTGCTCGCCGAACTTGCGTCGGCGGGGCTCGCGGTTGTGGTCACGATGCACGATCTACGGTTGGCAGTCGAGTACTGCGACAACCTTGCCGTGCTCACCGAAGGTGAACTCCGCGCGTGTGGGTCTACGGTCGAGGTGTTGGACGAGCCGTTGTTGGCCGAGGTTTTCGGCATCAAGGCGCGAGTCGAACGCGGAGTACGTCCGCGGATGGAGATATTGGGGCTGGCATGACGGAATCGGTAGCCGGGATCTACGCCCGTATGGCATTAGCTGTGCCGTTCTTCGACAACCTGAGCGCGTATCCGGATACGGTGCCCGCGGTGTTGATGACCGACCCCCAGTGGTTGGCAGCACGTGTCGCCGATACGGCCGAGCGATGGGGGAGTGCGGACAGCCGAGTGAACGGCACATTGTGGTGGTACTCGGCCAGTTCCACGCTGACTGGCATTCCGATCGGAACCGGGATGGTCACCGGGTTCGCGGCCGATCCATCGTTGAACGGTGGGCGGATCTTCTTGCGTGACAACGGCTATCTGGGCGGGTTTGCTGCCGGGTCGGTCATTCCGATCTCGCGGAGTGTGGCGGAGTTGGGCCACGCGATGCTCCGCTCACTCAGTCCCGTGATCGAGGTACTCGCCGAGGTGTCCGGCGTTCGGCAGCAGGCGCTGTGGGCGATCGCGACGGACTCCATCGCCAATCGCAGCCTCGACGCCGCCGGTAGCGCGAGGGAGCGCGGAAGTGCATTTGCTGCTGGTCTGATCGATGTTCTCCGCGGTGAGAACCCGGGCATTCCCGTCCCGCGTTTCGTCGATGTCGACCGCAATGAAAGTGTTGTGCGCGTTTCTAATCCGTTGACACCGGTGGCATCCGGGCGACGCAGATTCACGCAGCGGGCATCGTGCTGCCTGATTTACGAGGTACCCGGTGAAGGTAAGTGCACCAGTTGCCCGAAGCGCGCACCCGAAGATCGGGTGCGCGCCTTGGCTGCTCTGGTGTGACTGGACCCAGGCTTTTACCGGGTCGGGTGTTTTCAGGTCAGTGAGCTGCGACCTTGGAACGGTCGAGTCCCAGCGCGTCGGTCATCGTGAAGAACAGATCGGTCTGGTCCGTGAGGCCGCTGACATTGGCCGCGTGCGGGCCGAAAGCTGCTACACGCAACTGAGTTCCGGTATGCCCTTCGGATTCGACGGCCGGATCTTCGGACGTTCCGTAGCTGATCGTCATCTCCGAGCCGTCCTTCGTGGTCAGCTTGCGGGTCAGACCGGGGTAGACGATTTCCTGGGCGCGCTCGACCGGGATGTTCTGGTCCTTGGCGATGGTGGCGATGTCGTCTGCGCTGACGTTGGTGACGATCTGGCTGGTGTGAGCGTGGTCGGCGGTGACGATGACCAGGGTTTCTCCGTCGGTCTTCGCAAATTCGAGTGCCTTTTGCACAGCTTCGTCGAGGTCGACGGTTTCACCGATCTGACCGCACGCGTTGGCTGCGTGATCTTGCTTGTCGATCGAGGCACCTTCGACCTGGAGGAAGAATCCGTTGTCGTTGACCTTCAGTAGATCGATCGCCTTCTGCGTCATGTCCGCGAGCTTCGGTACGTCGGAGGTTCGCTTGGGGTTGTCGACGCAGGTTTCGGCGGGCTGCAGGTAACCGTCGCGGGTGGCGACAGAGCCTTCCCAGCGGACGGGCATGTTGCCGTCGGCGAACAGCCCGAGCACGGGTGCGTCCTGATCGGCCTTGCCGACCTCGTTCATCTCGGCGGCATTCTTCACCAGCTGGTAGCCACGAGCGGCAGCTTGCTCGTTGAGGGTCTTGCCCTGCCAGTCACCGGCTTTCGCGGTTTCAGCGAAGGACTTGGCGCCGCCGGCAAAGGTGACGTCGGCGCGGGTGGCGAGGAGCTGTTCGCTGATCGACCCCTTGCCGCCGTTCTCGATGGCGTTCTCCGGGCAGGACTTGGACGTCGCCTCGGGTCCGTAGCACTTGCGGCCGCTGACGTGCGCGACCTGCACTGCGGGGGTGGCATCCTGCACCTCGGCGGTGGAGACGTTGCCGGTGGCCTTGCCGTTCGCCTTGGCGATCTCGAGGACGGTCGACTGGGCCTGCCCCTTGATGTCGACGGAAATCGCGCCGTTGTAGGTCTTGGTGCCGGTGGACCATGCCGATCCACTGGCAGCGGAGTCGGTGACGTAGTCGGGCTTGCCGTCCTTGGTCAGTGCGTAGTGCGTGTACTGGCCGGTGATCGGCAGGGCGTCGAGGCCGGCGAAGCTGCCAGCAGCACCCTCGGCGTAGTTGCGCGCGGCGGTGATCTCCGAGTCGCCCATGCCGTCCCCGATCAGGAGGATGACGTTCTTCGCGCCGGAAGCGTTGACGGCGTCACGCACCGCGGCCGACTGATCACCGTCGATGCGGCGAGCACCACCGTTCGAGGACAGTTCGCCGGTCGCGGCGCGATCGACGGTCGTGCCGTTGGAGCCTGTTGCCTCGTCGGCACTGCTGCTGCAGCCGGCGGCGGCCAGAACGGCGACGGCGCCGGCGACGGCCGTCAACCTACGTGTGTTGCGCGAGAACGACATACGAGTAGTACTCCTGGAAACAGTATGGATGGAGATTATGAACGCCGCTAATGATCTGGGGCCAAAGTGAACGGAGTGCAGACATGCGTACATCTGAATGTGACTAGACGGTGAGGGTTGAGATTCGCTCTGTTGACTGCGGGTGAGTGACCTGTCAGACTGAATCTGCATCGAACATCAGTTCGATGCATGTGGTGCGTCTTCCCTTTCGGCATCCTCGAGCAGTCGGTCGTCCCGTGACGGCCGGCTCGATCAGGTGCGAGGTCAGTGTGGGTTGGGGAAATGGGCCGCCGACGTGGTTCGAGATGGAACGGGTGCTGTCCGGACGGCCAGGCCGCGTGGAACACGAGGATTTGTTCCCGGGCGACGGAAGTGACAGTCCCGCCTGGTCACGAAAGCGCGGCGAGTATCACGCAGGCGAACTCACTCGTGGCACCGGCGTGGTTCCTTACGCAGAACTGCACGCTCACTCGGCCTTCAGCTTCCTCGACGGCGCATCACCGCCGGAAGAGCTGGTCGAGGAAGCTGTGCGTCTCGGGCTCGAGGCGATTGCCGTCACCGATCACGACGGGTTCTACGGCGTGGTGAGGTTTGCGGAGGCTGCGCGTGAATGGGGAATGCGGACCGTGTTCGGGGCCGAGTTGTCGCTCGATTCGGTACCCAGAACTGGGACGGCAGATCCCGGTGGAACGCATCTTCTGGTACTTGCCCGTGGGCAGGAAGGATATCGCCGTCTTTCGCGGGAGATAGCCGCCGCACATCTGGCGGGCGGTGAGAAGGGCAAACTGCAGTACAACTACGACGCGCTGACCGAAGCCGCCGGTGGGCACTGGCAGATCCTGACCGGGTGCCGCAAAGGTCATGTGCGGCAAGCCTTGACGTCGGGTGGTCGCGAAGCCGCGGCGGAGGCCTTGCAGGATCTGGTCGAGCGTTTCGGGGCGGAGCGAGTGTCGGTGGAGCTCACTCATCATGGGTTGGCGGAGGACGACGAGCGCAATGCCGTTCTGGCAGAACTGGCGAGAGAACGTGGACTACGTACGGTGGCGACCACCGCCGCACACTTCGCCGCTCCTCCGCGTCGACGCCTCGCCATGGCAATGGCAGCTGTGCGGGCGCGTCAAAGCTTGGATGAGGCAGCTGGATGGTTGGCTCCGACCGGCGGAGCACACCTGCGGTCCGGCGCGGAGATGGCGACGCTGTTCTCGCTCTATCCCGAGGCTGTCAGTGGTGCCGCCGATCTTGGTCGTGAGTGCGCTTTCGATCTCAAGCTCATCGCGCCCAAATTGCCACCGTTCGACGTTCCTGCCGGGCATACCGAGGCGTCGTGGTTGCGTGAGCTGACCATGGTCGGGGCGCTGGAACGCTACGGACCCCCGGAAGGTGCACCGAAGGCATACAAACAGCTCGAACATGAACTTGCCATCATCGAGGGATTGAACTTTCCCGGATACTTCCTGGTCGTGCATGACATCGTGTCGTTCTGCAAGAACAACGACATCCTCTGTCAGGGAAGGGGTTCCGCTGCGAACTCTGCGGTGTGTTACGCGATCGGCATCACCAACGTCGATCCGGTTCGCAACAAATTGCTGTTCGAGCGGTTTCTTGCGCCCGAGCGCGACGGCCCACCGGATATCGACGTGGACATCGAGTCGGATCGCCGGGAAGAGGCGATCCAGCACGTGTACGCGAAATACGGGCGTACGTATGCCGCGCAGGTAGCCAATGTCATCACCTATCGAGGAAAGTCGTCGGTGCGGGACATGGCCCGCGCGCTTGGCTTTTCGCAGGGCCAGCAAGATGCGTGGAGTAAGCAGGTCGGCCGGTGGGGTGGTATCGACAAGAATGCGGATACCGATATTCCGCGTCCGGTACTCGAACTGGCGGCGCAGATCGAAGGCTATCCACGGCACCTCGGTATCCACTCCGGCGGAATGGTCATCTGTGATCGTCCCATCGCCGACGTTTGCCCGGTGGAGTGGGCGCGGATGGCCAATCGCAGTGTCCTGCAGTGGGACAAGGACGATTGTGCTGCCGCTGGGTTGGTCAAGTTCGATCTACTCGGGCTCGGCATGCTCTCGGCTTTGCATTACATGATGGATCTGGTGGCCGAACACAAAGGCATCACAGTCGATTTGGCGCAACTCGATCTGTCGGAAACAGCGGTGTACGAGATGTTGCAGCGGGCAGATTCGGTAGGGGTGTTCCAAGTGGAATCACGTGCGCAGATGGCGACACTGCCGCGTCTGAAGCCTCGAAATTTCTACGACCTGGTGGTCGAAGTCGCGCTCATCCGTCCCGGGCCGATTCAAGGCGGATCAGTCCATCCGTACATCCGCCGGCGCAACAAACTCGAACCTGTGTCCTATGACCATCCGTCGCTCGAGAAGGCACTCGAACGCACATTGGGGGTTCCGTTGTTTCAGGAACAGTTGATGCAGATGGCCGTCGACGTTGCGGGTTTCACGCCGTCCGAGGCCGATCAATTGCGTCGGGCAATGGGATCGAAACGTTCCACCGAGAAGATGGAGCAACTGCGAGCGAGGCTGTACCAGGGCATGCGAGACCTACATGGCATCGGCGACGAGGTTGCCGACCGAATCTACGAAAAGCTGTACGCATTCGCTAATTTCGGTTTTCCGGAAAGTCATTCACAGAGTTTTGCCGCACTGGTCTTCTACTCCTCGTGGTTCAAGCTTCATCACCCCGCCGCGTTCTGTGCCGGACTTCTGCGAGCGCAGCCGATGGGTTTCTACTCACCACAGTCCCTGGTCGCCGATGCGCGCCGGCACGGAGTGCAGGTACACGGTGCAGACATCAATGTCAGCCTCGCGCATGCCACCGTCGAGGCAGGTGGATTCGAGGTTCGGCTGGGACTGGGGGAAGTGCGCAACATCGGCGATGCGCTCGCCGAGAAAATTGTCGAACAGCGCGACCTCGGTGGACCGTTCACGTCGTTTCTCGATCTGACCGGTCGGGTGGAACTGACTACCGCGCAAGCTGAATCGTTGGCGACTGCCGGCGCGCTTGCCAGCTTCGGCATCTCGCGTAGAGAAGCGCTGTGGGCCGCGGGCGCTGCGGCAGGGGAGCGTCCGGACCGCTTGCCCGGTATCGGTGCGTCGGTCACAGCTCCCACCCTTCCCGGCATGAGCGACGTCGAATTGGCGGCAGCGGATGTCTGGGCGACAGGAGTATCTCCCGACACGTATCCGACACAGTTTCTTCGCCCACAGCTCGACGCGCTCGGCGTGGTGCCGGCTTCGAGGCTGCTCGACATCCCGGACGGCGACCGTGTGCTGGTAGGGGGAGCGGTCACACACCGGCAGCGTCCGGCCACAGCTGCGGGCGTCACGTTCATCAACCTCGAAGACGAAACCGGCATGGTCAATGTCGTGTGTTCGGTGGGGTTGTGGGCAAAGTACCGAAAACTGGCAAATACGGCGCCGGCGTTGCTTATTCGAGGAAAGGTGCAAAATGCGGAAGGCGCTGTCACTGTCGTGGCAGACCGGATGCAGCTGATGGATCTGCGAGTCACAGCCAAGTCGCGAGACTTTCGCTAATGCCCGATTCTGCTCGGAGTTTTGTGCCGAGAGGACAAATGTGGAGCTCAACTCTGACCTCCGGGCATATGGCGCGGGTCACAATCCCTACCTAGGGTTGTCGCTTGAGCGGCCATCGAATCGCCTGGCACGGCCACGACCAGTGGCCTCGCTGGTGAATATTGTCGCCTTCCAAACATGCTGAATCCAAAGCACTTCGAGTTGAAGAGGAACTCCATGAGCACAGCGATTCTCGTCGCACACGTACACCCTGCCGATCCGTCTTCGGAGGACGCGTTCAACCGCTGGTACGACGACGTGCATATTCCGCAGGTCGTCGAACGAGTGCCTGGAGTTGTCTCCGCCTCCCGATTCTTCCTGGCGGATGTGCAGTTGCTGCCCGAGGATGCATTGCCCGCGCGCCGCTACCTGAGCATCTATCAACTCGACACGGAAGATCTCGCGGGCACGGCGCAGGCGTTGGGAAGTGCTTTGGGCGACGGGACTCTCGACATGTCCGAGGCCATCGCGACTACCGGCGACACCGGACCCGAATTGCTTTTCTACGTCCCGACCGAGAACTGAAGGGGAACGCTGACATGTCCGATCTTCTCGCGAACAAAGTTGCAATTGTCACCGGCGCAGGTGCCGGAATCGGCGCCGCCATTGCCCGGGCATTCGGGGCGGAGGGCGCGAGCGTCGTAGTCTCCGACATCAACGGTGACGCAGCACAGGCAGTGGCGGACTCGATCGACGGAGCTATCGCTGTCACCACTGATGTCACCGACGAACAGCAGGTCAAGGATCTCGTCGCCAGGGCGGTCGAAGAGTTCGGCGGACTGAACGTCGTAGTACCCAACGCCGGCATCGCCACCACGACTCCGCTGATCGAGACCTCGTTCGAGGACTGGCGGAAAGTCATGTCGGTCAACCTCGATGGAGTGTTCTTGACCGTCCGTCATTCGCTACCCGCGCTCGTCGCATCCGGAGGCGGTTCGATCGTGAACATCTCGTCGATCTCGTCGACCACCGGGTCGCCCTTGATCGGTAGCTATGCCGCCGCCAAAGCAGCAGTTCGCAATCTCACCGAAACCCTGTCAGCCGAACTTCGCTTCCACGGAATCCGAGCCAATGCCCTGCTACCCGGATTCATCGACACAGACCTGGTCAAGAGTCACCAACAGGATTTCGAGAACGCACTCGGCCTCGAGTCCGGCGGCTTCGACGACCTGATGGTCACGAAGCAAACCCGCTACGGCCGGACCGAGGAAGTCGCCGCCGCCGCAGTGTTCTTTGCGAGCGACCAGTCGTCGTGGTGCAACGGCAGCAGCCTGGTTCTCGACGGAGGGTTCACCGCTTCTCTCCTCTGAGCAGCGGAACCCTTTCCGAACGTCACCCGAAATCGTCAATCGTGCGAGGATCCACACCATGACCAACCGCGCTGTATACGTACTTCCGCCTGGAGGGTTGAACAACCTCGAATCGAGGACGATCGAGACGCCAGGGCCAGGTGCGGGTGAGGTGAAGATCGCGATCCGCGCGAATTCGCTCAACCACCACGACTACCTCGTGGCGACCGGCGAGATACCGACCGACGGCCCTCGCATTCTCTTGTCCGACGCAGCGGGCGAGGTAGTTGCCGTCGGCGACGGCGTCACACAGTTCGGGGTCGGGGACCGTGTGATGAGCACCTATCTGCCGCATTGGCGCAGCGGTGCACCGGATTTCGACGGATTCGGAAATTCACCCGGTGACGGCGTCGACGGGTTCGCCCGTGACACCGTCACCGTGCCGGTATCGGCAGTGACGTCGATGCCGCGAAACTACACGTACGAAGAAGCCGCTACCTTGCCCACTGCGGGCTTGTCCGCGTGGCGTGCATTGTTTGCCGGCGTCCCGATCATCCCAGGTTCGTCGGTGTTGATTCCCGGGACCAGCACGGTAGCGCTGTTTGCCGTCCAGCTTGCCAAAGCTGCTGGAGCTCAGGTGATCGCAACCTCGTCGGCTCCCGACAAGATGGCTCGATTGACCGAGCTAGGTGCCGATCACGTGGTCAACTACCGTGAGCGCCCGGACTGGGGATCGGAAGCGATGCGGCTCAGCGGCGGGATCGACCTTGTGCTCGACGTGGGCGGGCCGTCCACCCTCGGTCAATCTCTGGCGGCAGTCCGACCAGGCGGCCGGATCTGCGCGCTGGGCATCATGAACGGCCCGTCGTCGTCGATCGACCTGACTTCGCTACTGACCAAACAGGTCACCATCGAAGGTGTTCTGGTGGGCAGTCGTGCACATCAGGAGGAGATGGTTGCAGGGCTGGAGAGCCTCGCGCTTCGTCCCGTCATCGATTCGTCGTACCGTCTGGACAATCTTGCCGAGGCGTTCGAGCAGCAGAAATCCGGGCAGGCCTACGGCAAGATCGTCATCACAAACCCTTGATCGCTTGCCGGTCCCAGTGGGGATCGGTGAGGATTTCCGCCGAGTCGCCGACAAACGCACGTCCGGCAGTCTGGTCGCCGCTGAGGGCGAACCTCAGCCACGCGGTCAGGTAACCCCGGAATCCTTCGCCGTCGCCGGCCCAATTGTGGCCGACGCCAAGTAGTCTGCCCCGGACCGCCGGTGCTGCGGTTTTGTCGAAGTACTCAGCTTGTGGATCGGCGGTGGAGACCGGATCGTCGGCGCCGGTCATGAAGAACGTCGGCCCGGTCAACTTCGCCACGTCGACGACATCGACAGGTCGCGAAGCCCACCACGGGTCCGGCAGGTCGAGCACCGCAGTGGCGGTGATCAGATTCGCCGACTGAGTTGCAGCGTTGATCGCGCCGCCTGCCCCCTGGGAGTGCCCGACCGAGGCGATGTTGTCGGTATCGATCCTCTGGTGAAAAATGCTCTCAGCGTTGGTGTTCTGATCGACGAGGTACTGAGCGGCACCCAAGATTTCAGTACCGTCGCCGGTCACACTGCTGTCGGCCACCACAACAACAAAACCCCACGACGCAAAGTGTCGGAGGAGGGCCTCGTACTCTTCGAACGTCGCGTAGCTGCCGTTGCCGAACGTGATGACGGGATGCCGCTTGCCATCAGCGGACAAGTCGGCTGGGTAGAACAATTGGTATCCGGGAACCGAATCGGCAGCCACCTCGTGCGCACCCTGGGCTGCGTACAGATCGCTGATCGACTCCGATGCGATGGATTCGGTAGTCGCGGCTTCGGGAGCGGCCGGAACCCCCGCACTGGCGTGTGTGACGGCACCCGATAGTGCCAGAACAAAAGATGCGGTCACGACGGCGATCGAATGTGTGGTCCGAGAAGGCATGGGTACAAGTATGTCTTGTACCCATGCGATCAGTCAGGCCGAGACGCGCGCGGGCTGCTCTTCGCCGACCCGGCCGCGGATGAAGAAGATGGCAACTACGCCGAAGGCGACCAGCACGACAGTGAGCAGTGTGGCGATCGTGGTGGCTCCGCTGGCACCCGTCGTCACCGAGGTGTCGAGCCCGCCGGTCGAGAGAATGGTGGTGGGGTCGGTGAGGCCGTGCAACACGATTGCGGCCCAGATCGTGCCCGTCACGCGCATGGTCAAGTACATGCACATTCCGAATCCGAAGGTGTAGACGACGGTGGCAAGGACTGTTGCCAGTTCCATTCCCGCGATGAAGTTCACCGTGTGCATGAGTGCGAACAGTAGGGACGACACAACAGCGACGAAGCGTTCTCGGTGGCCGGCATCACGAAGCATCTTCACTGCAATACCTCGGGTGACCAATTCCTCTGCGAGACCGACACATACACCGAGGGCGATCAACGAGACGATTTCGCCGGCCGACCACGCGCTCCAGTCGGTTCCGGCCAGGTGGGCAGCGATGGCGGCAACGACGATGATCGGCCCGATCCACATCCAGCCGCGTCCGCGTACCGGTTGAGGACCGAAGATACTGCTGAGCCAGCCGACCTTGACCGTGAAGATCAGCAACGCAACTGCACCGATCGCGATGGGCAACATGACGCCGAAGATGATGCTCGAGGCACTCGAGACCACGTTGTCCGTGTCGATCTGGTCGGCGAAAACACGCGAGATCACCTGCCCGGCGGCAAGGTAGAAGACCAAATAGGCAACGATGAGAAGGAGCAACTTCCACAAAGTGGGTCGACTCCAAAAACCCGACTTTTCGGGAACAGTATTGGTCATTGTCAGATCGTAAAGGCAACCACACGAAATCACGCGGTACCGTCTATTCGGACAGCAGCGAACACGAAGGCAGGACGCAGAAGACATGTTGGAAGTCGACTTGAATGCACTGGACACGGCATTGGCGGCAGGTGAGCCGCTGATCGACGTCCGTGAGCCCGACGAGTTCGCTCAGGTCCGAGTTCCCGGTGCGGCGCTCATTCCGCTCAGCGAATTCGTCTCTCGCGTCGGTGAAATTCCGGACGCGGAAACGGTGTACATCATCTGCGCCGTCGGTGGCCGTAGCCTGCAGGCCGCGGAGTATCTGCAGGCCCGTGGCATCAATGCCGTTTCGGTGGCCGGTGGAACAATGGCGTGGTACCAGTCGGGGCGCCAGGTCGAGACCGGAGCCTAAGACACAACTGATGGGGGCAGTTCCCGTTTCGGGAGCCGCCCCCACCGGTCACTTTCGCCAGAACAGGTGATGCGTCACGCCGCTCGGGCTCGGCACGATTTCGAGGTTGAAGCGGTCGCGCAACTCATCAGGTGTCTCCCACAGGCGTAGACCGGATCCGAATTCGATCGGGCAGACAGCGATGTGCATCGTGTCGACCAGATCGGCGTCGAGGAATTCACGGATAGTGCTGACCCCGCCGCCGAGTCGAACGTCCTTGCCCTGCGCGGCCTCACGTGCCTGCTCGAGGGCCGTCGCCGGGTCAGCGTCGACGAAGTGGAATGTCGTGTCCGATAGCGTGAACGACGGCCGCACGTGGTGGGTCAAGACAAAAACCGGGGTGTGGAACGGTGGCTCGTCGCCCCACCACCCCTGCCACTCGAGATTCTCCCAAGGGCCGCGGTAGGGTGCGAATTTGTTGCGGCCCATGATTTCGGCACCGATGTTGTTGGAGAAGTCCCGCGTGAAATAGTCGTCGATGCCTCGGCTGCCGCCGGGATCGGTGCGATTGGGCCAGCTCGCTGTAGCTCCCGCCCACGCAAACATTTCACCGTGGTCCAGGCCGAACGGGCTCTCGAAGCTTTGGTCCGGACCGCAGGCTATTCCGTCACTGGAAACGCTGAAATTCTGTACTCGTAATAACTGACTCACCATGTACTCCCGCTCTCGACAATGGTCTACGTGAGTACAGACCGTACGGCGAGGCAAAACTCATCGGTGCCAATTCATGCAGCCGCGGGGAGAGCTCCACTGCGGATCGATCGGACGGTCCGCACCGCGACGGTTGCCCAGATGGGGATCAGCACGGTCAGCAGGGCAAGTGCGATTCCCAGAATCAGCGTCGAACCGGTGGCGACTCCGAAGGCATTCGCTCCGACTGCACATGCTCCGATGGGGAAGGTGAAGCTCCACCAACCGAGCGAGAAGTCCAAGCCGCGGCGCAGTGCGTGGATGGTCACGGTGGTGACGGTGACAAATGCGATGACGCCGATGATTCCGACGACGGTTCCGTATGCGATTCCGAATTCGTGCAGGGTGTCGGCGTGCTCGGTACTGAGTGCATGCCGTGAGGCGGCGGCCAACAGGTTGGATGCTGCGATCGACTGTCCGATCACGCCCAACGGAATCCACAGCGAGGGAATGGCATTGAACGGGATCACGTCGACGCCAGCCGAGCGGTTGCGTGCGAACTGCCTCGCGACGGCTATCAGAATGCCGATAGCGGCGGTCAGTGCCAGAGCGAACAGGATGTAGCAGAAGATCAGTACCGCGATGCGCGGAGCGCCTTCGGGCATGTGGGTGCTGACCGCTGCGCCGGTGGTGGCCGAGACCATCGGAGGTACGACGGGCATCAGCCAGAACGGCATTGCCGTCGCCATCCCAGCATCTCGAACGAGACGAATCATCATCACGACGTAGGTGACCAGGCCGAGTGCCGTGCCGAGTATCCACAGAGTCAGCGAGACGGTGATCGCCACGTCGTGGCCGAGGAAGTCCGGCCCGGTGATGCCGGTTGCCGATCCCACGGTCAGCAGGGCCATGGCGACGGCTCCGTAGAACGGGAACATCGCGGGGCTGTGCTGGTAGGCGAGGGCCTGACATCGATGTTGTGACCAATGGGTGGCAAATGCGCCGATCAAGGCGCACAGTACGAGAACTGCCAGAACCCAGAAGATTTCCGAGACCAGCTTCAAGCCTTCGATCTCCGGTTCGAGCGAAGCTGCGGCCACCGAGACGATTCCCGTTCCCATCGCTGCCGCGAACCAGTTCGGGGTGATGTGGGCGAAGGTGGGACTCGTTGTGGTGGTCATGTATTTCACTGTCGTCTCATCCGGTTCGTACCGGTAGACCGGTTGTCCTTGAATGCCCACAATCTCGCCTTGTGGGTCTAATCTTGGTCTATGTCGTTGTCTCCTCGGGTGCCGGAACTCAGTGCCCTCGACGTCCTGCTTTCCGTAGGGCGTCTAGGCAGCATGGGTGCTGCCGGCCGGGAGCACGGACTCAGTCAGCAAGCGGTCAGCGCCCGGGTGCGTTCGGTCGAACGGCAGCTCGGAATCAAGGTTTTCGATCGAGCGGCGACCGGTGTTCGTCCCACCGCCGAGGGCGGTCTGATTCTCGAGTGGGCAAGTCACATCCTCGTCAGTGCCGAGGAAATGGCATCGGGAGTTGCCGCACTTCGCGGTGAACGCGACGCTGCCGTCACAGTTGCCGCCAGCATGACCATCGCCGAGTATCTGGTTCCCGGATGGACGGTCGCGATGCGGCACAAGTTCCCCAACGTCGTGGCGTCGGTGAGCTTGCACAATTCCTCGGATGTCTCTGCTCAAGTGCAGGCAGGCCAGGCCGATATCGGATTCGTCGAAGGTCCGGATGTGCCGTCGGCGCTCGCGTCGTGCGAGGTAGCGCGTGATCACCTCGTCGTGGTTGTGCCGCCGGGACACGACTGGGCCAATGGTGTGCCTGTTCCGGTTGCGGACCTCGCACGCACGCCGCTGATTCAGCGCGAGTCAGGGTCAGGGACGCGTCTGACGCTCGAGAATGCTGTTCCCGATTGTGTGCCGCCGTTGCTCGAGCTCACCTCGTGCACCGCAGTCAAGGCTGCGGTGGTGGCAGGCAACGCGCCCGCCGTTCTGTCGTCGTTGGCCGTTGCTGCCGACCTGACGGACGGCCGACTGGTCGCGGTCAACGTCGACGGCTTGCGGATGCCGAGGCGACTCCAAGCCGTCTGGGATCCCGATCGCGGATTGCGCGGTGCGGCAAGAGATTTCCTCGACATAGCGCTCGGCTCCAACACCGCTGTTCACTCGCGTTGACGGCTGCGGCTGACGGGAACGGCTGCTATCGGACGGTGTCGATCCCCGCGAGGATGAGGTCGATGCCTGCCAGAAACTGTTCTCGGTCGTCGTGGTCGCGCAATTGCGCCGTCACCTGATTGAGGAACGGGTACTTCGCGGAATCGAGTTCTTCCCACCGCTGCGCGACGGTGGCGAGGAAGGCGGACCGATCTGTCTCGCGGGGGAGGAGGCGGGCGCCCGCGGCATACTGTCCGGCGAGGCCGAGCACGTAGTTCAGGAGTGCGGACGCACAATCGAACTGTGCCGGTTGGGGAACGCCGAGTGCTTGGAGTTGCCCTCCCAGACTCTCGAAGATCTGCATCACCGCTGATTGCCACGGCTCGCGGGAGAGTTGGGTGCCGACCCACGGGTGCGCGTCGATCGCGTCGAACACACCGAGAGTGATGATCCGGATCGCCTCACGTGGGGTTGCGCTTTCGGTTCCTTCGGTGGTCACGCGGGCGATGACGTCGTCGGTCGCCGCGGCGAGCAGTTCGCTCTTGTTGGCGACGTGCCAGTAAATTGCCCCGCTACCTGTTGCCAGGCGTGCGGAGAGTGCGCGAAATGTCAGCGCAGTTTCGCCCTCGTCGTCGAGGATCTCGATCGCAGCCTCGACGATTCGCTCCTTCGAGAGCGCGTCCGTACGTCGTTCGGTCCGCTGATTCCTGGTCGCCATGCGAACCATCTTGACATATCTGGAACGCCGTTCCAAGATGGTCGTTGGAACGACGTTCCAACCGAAGGCTGAAAGGAAACAAACATGAGCAACTCGATAACGATCATCGGGGCGGGCCTCGGCGGTCTGACCCTCGCGCGCGTCCTCCACGTTCACGGAATTCCGTCGAAGATCTACGAGGCGGAACCGTCGGCAGAAGCTCGCACGCAGGGCGGCCAACTCGACATCCATGAACACAACGGTCAGGCGGCGCTCGATGCTGCCGGCCTCATCGACGAGTTCCGCGCGATCATCTACGAGGGCGGTGCCGCGTCGCGCGTACTCGATCAACACGCCGCTGTACTCCTCGACGAACCCGATGACGGCACGGGAGTCCGTCCTGAAGTGCTGCGCGGAGACCTCCGACGGATCCTGCTCGAATCCCTTCCGGACGGCACGATCGAATGGGGACGCAAGGTCGACAGTGTCCGCTCGCTCGGCTCACGGAACACCGCCGACGAGCGCGCTGACGGCCGACACGAACTGACCTTTGCCGACGGTTCGACGGTGACTACCGACCTCCTCGTCGGCGCCGACGGTGCCTGGTCGAAGATCCGCCCCTTGCTCTCCGATGCGAAGCCCGAATACGTCGGCACGACGTTCGTCGAGACGTATCTGTACGACGTCGACGAGAAGCATTCGGCTGCAGCCGAGGCAGTCGGTGACGGGGCGATGTACGCGCCCGCACCAGGAAAAGCGATCGCCGCGCATCGAGAGGCGGGGGACATCGTGCACACCTACGTCCAGCTGAACCGTACGGCGGAGTGGTTTGCCGGTATCGATTTCACCGACGCCGCTGCTGCGACAGCGCGGGTCGCGGCCGAGTTCGACGGTTGGGCAACGGAACTCACTGCGCTGATCACAGACGGCGAAACCGCTCCGATTCCGCGCGCGATCCATGCACTTCCCGACGAGCACCGATGGGATCGCGTGCCTGGGGTCACGCTCCTCGGTGACGCGGCACATCTGATGGCTCCGTCCGGTGAGGGTGCGAACTTGGCCATGTTCGACGGCGCCGAACTGGGAAGAGCGATCGCCGCGCACCCGGACGACATCGAAGCGGCACTGAGCGGCTACGAGGAAGCGATGTTCGTGCGCAGTGCATCCGAGGCCGCTGACTCGCACGTGATCCTTGATCTCTGCCTCGGTGAAGGCGCACCGTATTCACTGGTCGACTTCTTCACCGGCGCTGCTTCCGTATCCGGATAATGGGCAGTGCTGTGGCACGACGGTTACGCGGTCGATGTCGAAGCGATAGCCGAACATCCCGAATACCGGGGAGCGACCGTCGTCGACCTTGCCCGAGAAATTGCCCGCGGCAGGCGACTGACGCCTGCCGTACTGGGGCTCGCACGGAGCGCGTCCTTCGATCCGCAGGACGTCAAAAGGGTCTGGCACTACATTGCTCGATTCGGCGGCAGGGCGTAGAACTGGGCATTCGCGTATCGCTGCCCGTCGACGACCGCCGGTTCCGGGACCGCACATCGGTCCGAAGGGCGCGGTGAGGAAAGAGTGATTGATACGCAACATCGAGCATGAACTCCCGAAACAACTGCATCCGAAGATAGAAGTCGACCTTGATCCTCGGTCGAAGGGATGCATGAATCGATGGGCGCTCAACTCACCACCACCAGTGTCGACACACTCTGCGCGTACTGCGGGGTCGGCTGTGGTCTTGTCCTCGACATCATCACCGATCCGGAGACGGGACGCCGGAAGGCTGCGAAGTCTTCCGGTCTGAAGACACATCCCACCAACTTCGGGCGTCTGTGCACCAAAGGGACCACGACCGCAGACATGCTCGCAGGTCCAGGGCGAATGGACTCTGCATATCGCCGTCCGCGCCGAGGGGATGCGATCGAAGCCGCGGACATGGACGCCGTCATCACTGACACCGCCCAGCGTCTACGGGCAATCATCGACGAGCACGGCCCCGACGCATTTGCGTTGTACGTGTCCGGGCAGATGTCTCTCGAAGCCCAGTACTTGTCGAACAAACTGGCCAAGGGATTCATCGGGACCAATCAGATCGAATCGAACTCCCGGTTGTGCATGGCGAGTGCCGGCACCGGGTACAAACAGTCTCTCGGGGCCGACGGACCGCCCGGTTCCTATCAGGACTTCGAACACGCCGACGTGTTCTTCGTGACCGGCGCGAACATGGCGGACTGCCATCCGATCCTCTTTCTGCGGATGCAGGAGCGGATCAAGGCAGGCGCGAAGTTGATCGTCGTCGACCCTCGACGCAGTGCCACCGCCGACAAGGCGAACTTGTTCCTGCAGATCGCTCCCGGCACCGATCTCGCGCTACTCAACGGACTACTCCACCTGCTCGTGGTGAACGGCCACACCGACCCTGACTTCATCGCCGACTTCACCGAAGGCTGGGAGGTGATGCCCAGTTTCCTCGCGGAGTACACCCCGGAGAAGGTCAGTGAGATCACCGGTATCCCCGAGGCCGACATCCGCACTGCAGCGCAGTGGATCGGTGAGGCTGCAAACTGGATGAGCTGTTGGACAATGGGTTTGAACCAGAGCACCCACGGCACGTGGAACACCAACGCCATCTGCAACCTTCACCTTGCGACCGGTGCGATCTGCAAGCCCGGCAGCGGTCCGTTCTCGCTGACCGGGCAGCCGAACGCCATGGGTGGGCGTGAAATGGGCTACATGGGTCCAGGTTTGCCCGGCCAGCGCGCCGTGATGGTCGACGCCGATCGCGAATTCGTAGAGGAGAGGTGGGGGATCCCGCAAGGCTCGCTGCGCACCGACATCGGCGGTGGCACCATCGACATGTTCTCCCGCATGGCGGCGGGTGACATCAAGGCATGCTGGATCATCTGCACCAATCCCGTTGCAACGGTAGCCAACCGCAAGACCGTCATCGACGGCTTGGAGAAGGCTGACCTCGTCATCACCCAGGATGCGTTCCTGGGCACCGAGACCAACGAATACGCCGATGTTCTGCTGCCCGCGTCACTGTGGACAGAGTCCGACGGAGTGATGATCAATTCCGAACGCAACCTGACGCTCTTTCAGCAGGCACTGGATCCGGTCGGGCAGGCGCTGCCTGATTGGCAGATCATCGCCCGGATCGCCTGCGAGATGGGGTATGCCGAGGCGTTCACCTACACCTGTGCCGAAGAGGTGTTCGAAGAGATCAAGCAGTTCTGGAATCCGAAGACCGGCTACGACTTACGCGGCGTCACCTACGAGCGCCTCCGCAAGACATCAATCCAGTGGCCGTGCCCACCAGACAGTGATCAGGACCGTCATCCCATCCGATACGTCAATGACGGTGTCAGTCAAAGGCTCCTGATCCGCGAGGACGGCAGCACTCCGCGGCTCGCATTTCCCACCGCCACTGGCCGTGCGATGTTCTTCGCACGGCCGCACATGCTTCCCGCCGAAATGCCCGACGACGACTATCCATTCCTGCTCAACACCGGTCGTCTCGCGCACCAGTGGCACACCATGACCAAGACCGGCAAGGTCGCCAAGCTGAACAAACTCAACCCAGGTCCCTTCGTCGAGATCCATCCCGACGACGCCGCCAGGCTCGGCGTCGTCGACCAGGATGCGATCGAGGTTGCCTCACGCCGCGGTCGCGCTGTGCTACCGGCCGTCATCACCGACCGAGTGCGTCCGGGGAACTGCTTTGCCCCATTTCACTGGAACGACGCCTTCGGCGAATATCTGTCCATCAACGCTGTCACCAACGACGCCATCGATCCAGCCTCGCAGCAACCGGAGTTCAAAGCCTGTGCTGTCACTATGACGAAGGTCGCCGTGAACACACCTGAAACAGTGCTCGCCGAGGCGCCGCTGGTGGCTTCCGCGCCAGCTGATCGGGCTTTGTCGCGAACCGATGTCCTCGCGGATGTCATCGGTCAAACAGGAATACCTGCAGTGGTATTCGATGCGCTCCAGCAGAGCTACCTGGCCGGTCTTCTCGCCGCGTTGCGTGCGGACGCCGATCGCACTGCCGGGGTCCCGACGTTGCCGTCGACGGCGCCGTTCGATGCCGAAAAGCGGATGTGGGTCGACGGGGTATTGGCCGGCCTGTACTCGCGAACCTCGCTCCCTGACACCGACGGGCCCGCGTTGTCCTCGGCTCCGGGCATTGCGACAGAACGCGCGCCGATCGTGGTGCTCTGGGCATCGCAGACCGGAAACGCGGAAGAATTCGCCGCCGCCTGCGCTGCTCGTCTCGGGGAAGTTGGCTTGCCCGTGGTGATGCATGCAATGGACGAGTTCCCGGCCGCCGACCTGGTGGCCACCCGGGAGGTCCTCCTGATCACCAGTACCTCCGGTGACGGCGAATCCCCGGACAACGGCAGCGGTTTCTGGGATGCGCTGGCTGCTGACACGGCGCCCCGCATGGCCGAGACACGGTATGCAGTAATTGCTTTCGGTGACTCGAACTATGACGACTTCTGTGGGCATGGACGAAAGCTTGACGCCCGCCTTGCTGAACTGGGGGCCAGTCGTATCGTCGATCGCGCCGACTGTGAGCCCGATTTCGAGGACACCGCTGCTGGATGGCTGGACTCTGTCACGGCTGAACTTCAGCGCTCGGCGGCTGGTGAGACGGCCGACGTAGTCGTTGCAAGGAAGAATTCTGGGACAACCGTTGCGGCCAAGCCGATTTCACCGACGATGTCGGCGCCGCTGCAGTACAACAAGAAGGCCCCGCTGACCACAGCCTTGACGCGCAATGTCGTGCTCAACCGGCCAGGCTCTTCCAAAGACGTGCGGCAGTTGGGCTTTCACCTTCCGGACGACACGGTCAGTTACGAAGCCGGCGACGCTCTCGGAGTCTGGCCCCGAAACAGCTCTCCGTTTGTCGACGAGTGGCTCACCCTCACCGGCCTCGACGGTGAGGAGGTCGTAGAACTGGGGCAGTACGGCGATATGACCCTGCGTACCGCGCTCACCGAACGCCTGGAGATCACTCGAATCTCGAGCGAGATGATTCGGTTCGTGCATCAACGAACTCGCGACGCGGACCTCGCCGAGTTGATGAAGCCGGAGAACATCTCCACGCTCAAAGACTGGTCGTGGGGACGACAGTCCGTCGACGTACTTGCGCAGTCACCCGTTCGTGCCTCGACGGACGAATGGCTCTCCCTCCTCAAACCGCTTCAGCCGCGGCTGTATTCGATATCTTCCAGTCCGAAGGAGAACCCACGCGAAGTGCAGCTGACGGTGTCCGCGGTGCGCTACAACGTCGCGGGTGTCCCACGGCGTGGGGTGTGCTCGACCTACCTCGCAGACCATGCCCACGATGATGACATCGGCATCTTCGTGCAGAAGTCGACCCATTTCCGGCCACCGTCCGATCCCGAAACCCCGATGATCATGGTCGGTCCGGGAACCGGCATCGCGCCGTTCCGTGCCTTCCTGCATGAGCGTCGGGCATTGGGGCACACGGGCCCGAACTGGCTGTTCTTCGGGGAACAGCACGCCGCGACCGACTTCTACTACCGCGAAGAAATCGAAGAATTGCGGAAAGACGGATTCCTCACCGAACTCGACCTCGCATTTTCCCGGGATCAAGCCGACAAGGTCTACGTGCAGGACCGGATGCGTGAGCGCGGTGCGCTGCTGTGGGAGTGGTTGCAGAAGGGCGCCCACTTCTACGTCTGCGGCGATGCCAACCGGATGGCCAAGGACGTCGACAGTGCCCTCAACGGGGTGGTCGCTCAACACGGAAAACTGGCACCTCGTAGTGCGGAGGCGTACGTGAAGGCTCTCTCGGCCGAGAAGCGGTACGTCCGAGACGTCTACTGACGTCGATCAGACGGCGCCCTTGAACCCGTGCTGACGCCACGCCTCGTACGTCACGAGGGCGGCGGCGTTGGACAGGTTGAGGGACCGGCGTCCGGGAAGCATCGGGATACGCAGGCGCTCGGTGATGTGTTCGTCCGCCAATACTTCTTCGGACAGTCCGGTGGGCTCGGGCCCGAACAGCAGGACGTCGCCGGGTTGGTAGGCGATATCGGCATAGGACGTGGTCGCGTGCGCGGTGAAGGCGAACACGCGAGCGGGGGTGACGGCTTCCCACGCCGCAGCAAGGTTCTCGTGGACCGTGACAGTCGCCAGATCGTGGTAATCCAAGCCTGCGCGCTTGAGTTTCGGCTCCGACAAGTCGAACCCGAGAGGGCCGACCAGGTGGAGTTCGCAACCGGTGCCCGCGACCATGCGGATCGCGTTTCCGGTGTTGGGTGGGATGCGGGGCTCGTGGAACATCACTCGGAACACTCGAGGAACTGTACCGGGCGTCGTATCGGTGCCCGCGTCCGTGAGAAGACCGGTCGGGAAGTGTGGGCGAATTGGTAACAAACCGGCCAGTCCGTGCGAATCTATTTCCGGCACTCTTCGCAGAACGGACATTTTGATGAACCCTCCCGCCGGTTGGAACCCCGACCCCTTCGACCCCACGATCGACCGTTACTGGGACGGTCAGCAGTGGACTGCACAGACACGGCCCAAGGGCGTCGACGCACCCACTCAAGCCTTCGGCACTCCCACCCAGGTCTTCGGTGCTCCCGGATCGCCGGTGCCGGACGCAAACGCCGAGGAAGGCAAGACGCGGCGTAAGTGGCCGTGGATCGCCGGCGCAGCAGTCGTGGGGCTGGTTGCCATCGCCGCGGCGACGGGCGCGGGCAAGTCGGAAGAATCAACGACGCCTGCTGTGGCCTCTTCTACGACAGCGGCGGCGACGACAACCAAAAGCACGGTCCCGTCGACGACGAAGACCACGACGTCGTCCCTCTTGCCGACGACGACAACGATCGTGCCGCCACCAACGACGACAACCGTGGCAATCGTGCCGCTGGTTCCGCAGGTGCCGGAGATCACGACTACGCCGTACGTTCCGCCCGCGCCGGCGTACACGCCGCCGAAGACAACGGAACCCGCGTACGTTCCGCCGCCGGCAAAGGTGCCTGATGCAGGGGTGTATTACGCCAACTGCTCAGCGGTGCGAGCGGCTGGTGCTGCCCCGATCTACCGCGGCGATCCCGGCTATTCGTCCAAGCTTGATCGTGACGGTGACGGCGTGGCCTGCGAGACCTAGGCGATCGAAGCGGTGTCGGTGCGGCGGGGCAGTATGGACGGCATGCTCCCCGAAGAATCCGACGACGTCGTCGGCGAAGACTATTCAGACGCGCGGCTGGCCGGGCAGAAGTGGCGTCAGCGCACTTTCACCAATTGCAATTTCCGAGATGCCGACCTCACCGGACTCACGACGGAGTCGGTGGTGTTCACGGATTGTGATTTCACCGGCACCGATCTGGGGGAGTCCGTGCACACGGGAACGGCGTTTCGCTCCTGCAATTTTGCTCGGACCAGCCTGTGGCACAGTACGTTCCGAAACTGCAGTCTGCTCGGGTCGACGTTCGACGGTTGCCGTATCCGGCCGTTGACGCTCGACGAAGTCGACTTCTCGTTGACCTCACTCGGTGGAGCGGACCTGAGGAAGATCGACTTCACCTCATGCCGATTCCGTGAAGCGAACCTGGTTCGGGCCGACATGCGGGGCGCGGTCCTGGCGTCGGCGGATCTGTCCGGTGCTCGTACGGGTGGACTCAAACTCGAAGGTGCAGATCTGCGCGGCGCGCGGATCGATCCGAGCCTGTGGACGTCCGCATCCGTCGGAAACGCGCAGATCGAGTTGATGCAGGCGGTGGCTTATGCGTCGGCGCACGGTCTTGTCGTAGACATGAAGTAGAGGCGCCTAGCTCTCCACGCGCTCCTCGAGGCGCACTGTCACCATCTCGCCGGTCTCCTTGCCGATGGCGTTGCGAAGATCGGCTTTGACCGGCAGCTTGTGGTTGCCGTCTCCCAGCGCCATGAACGAACTCTGGAACGGATGTCCGTCGATCGTCCCGCGTACCTTGACCAGGCCGCGGGTGCCGAAGAACTCGGCGGACTCCGGCCAGATCACGTAGGTCCACCCACCCTTGGCGTCACTCTTCTGCAAGGTGGCCGTGAATTCCTTGTCCAGCAACATGATGACTGTCCCTTCGGGTCGTACCTTGTGATCAGCGGATGAATTCCCGTGCGAGCAGATCCATCAGCAGTCCGTCCTTCCACACACCATGGCGATCTCGCGAGTACTCGCGCATCACCCCGACGTCTTTGAACCCCACCGATCGGTAGCAAGCGATGGCGACGGAGTTGTCGACTTCCGGGTCGATGACCAGACGGTGGAATGCGAGGTCGTCGATCAGGTGGGCACACAGCACCCGAATCGATTCGCGACCGAACCCTTGGCTGTGAAAGTCGGGATCGAGGAACAAGTCGAGCCCGGCGTGGCGGAAGTCGGGATTGTCCTCCGCCTCATACCACTGGATGAAGCCGATCAGGTGGTCGCCGTAGAAGATGCTGTAGCGCGTGGTGCCGGCCTCCGGCGCTGCAGGCCAGTCGTCGTCGGGATTTTGCCACCACTGCACGACGTCCGGGTGCAGGTGAATTGCCCGCAGACGGGCGTGATGATCGGGCGCGACGGGGGAGAGGAGCACCCTCGGGCCGCGTAGTTCCGGAGCCGTTGTCACTCATCGACCCTAACCTGGAACAATGGTCGCCGTGACTGCAACGATCCTCGACGGCAAAGCTACCCGCGACGAAATCTTCGAAGACCTGAAGGTGCGGGTGAGCGCTCTGAAGGCAGAGGGCATCACACCCGGCTTGGGCACCATCCTGGTGGGCGACGACCCGGGATCCGCGGCTTACGTGCGCGGCAAGCACAACGACTGCGCCAAGGTCGGTATCAATTCTTTGCGACGCGACCTGCCTGCCGACATCACGCAGGAACAGCTCAACGCGACGATCGACGGACTCAATGCCAATCCCGAGTGCACCGGCTACATCGTGCAGTTGCCGCTCCCCAAGCACCTCGACGAGAACGCGGCCCTCGAGCGTATCGACCCCGACAAGGATGCCGACGGCTTGCATCCGGTCAACCTCGGTCGACTGGTGTTGGGCAAGGAAGCCCCGCTGCCGTGCACCCCACGTGGAATCCTCCACCTTCTGCGTCGCTACGAGGTCCCGATTGCCGGTGCACACGTGGTGGTTGTCGGACGCGGCGTCACGGTCGGTCGTCCGATCGGATTGCTGCTGACGCGTCGTAGCGAGAACGCGACGGTCACGCTCTGCCACACCGGTACCCGCGATCTCGCGGCCGAGGTTCGCCGCGCCGACATCATCGTCGCTGCCGCCGGCGTTCCCGGCCTCATCACCGCAGACATGGTCAAGCCCGGGGCAGCGGTCCTCGACGTCGGCGTCAGTCGCACCGACGACGGCCTGCGCGGCGACGTGGCAGCCGACGTGAACGAGGTCGCCGGCTTCGTCTCACCCAATCCCGGTGGTGTCGGACCGCTGACCCGCGCGTTCCTGATCACCAACGTGGTCGAGCGCGCCGAGCGGGTTCTGGCCGGAGTCTGAGTCCGATGTCCTCACTGGTCGGCCTCGCGAAGAAGAATCTGCCCATGCTCGCGGTCCTCGCCGTGATCGCGGCGGCCGTGGTTCTCGTGCTGGCCGACCGGTGGCGTCGCGGCGCCCTCGTCTTCGGTGTTGCCGTCATCATCGGAGCTGCCGCTCGGTGGTTCGTTCCCGAGAATCGTGTGGGGTTGCTCGCGGTGCGCGGAAGGGTCTTCGACACTGCGGCGATGGGTGTGATGGGTGTGTTGATCGCGACGCTCGCCCTGACCATCGATCCGCTCGGCACCGACTGAGAAGATCAGTCCCCGTAGAACGAGCGAATGTCGATATCACTCAAGGGGATCCACTCCGGTGAATCTGTGGATGTCGACTTCTTTCCAGCCTTGACCGGTGCACTTCGCAGCGTCACCGCAAGTGCAGGTTCCTCGTCGATTCGCCCGGCCAGGGCGTAGATCGCGGCGAGATGGTGAACGCACGGCGAGCGTCGACCTGAGCAGTCGCAGCTGGCAGTGCACTCCGAAAGATCAACGGCTACTGCGATATTTCGAGCCTGCAGTTCGGTGACGATGCTGTCCGGCAGTTCGCCGGTGGAGACGGATCTGTTGGCCTTTCCCGCCGAACGGAGAAGGCTCTTCACTGCGGCGATTTCGGATTTGGTCCAGAGCGGGACAGAAATTGTCACCGACGAGGTTTTTGCTTTGGTGCTCACCTCCGCGACGACGGTCCCCGATGAGACCACGGTGAACTCCACGGAACCGTTGCGTGCGAGGGTACGAGCCGTCGGCAGGGACGGGTTCGGACCGGATGCCGCGGTCCGCTCCACCGTGCGCAGCCATGCTCGACCCCAAGCGGTGACACCGAATTCGTTGGCCATCAGATGATCACCGCGCCGTCGAGTTCGAGGAGTTCACGCAGTTCGGTGTCGGGTAGATCGGCCAGGGCGGCCTCGACGTTCCCGGAAACAGCATCGGCCACAGCTCGTTTGGACTCGTGCATCGCTGCGATGTGATCCTCGACGGTACCGCCCGTCACCAAGGTGTGGACGTTGACGGTGCGCTTCTGGCCGATGCGGTGTGCCCGGTCGGTTGCTTGGTCCTCGACGGCTGGGTTCCACCACCGGTCGTAGTGCACGACGTGACTTGCTCGCGTGAGGTTGAGGCCGAAGCCGGCGGCGCGCAAGCTCAGAATCAGAACCGGTGGTGAATCCGTGTCGTTCTGGAATGCGTCGACCATCGCGTCGCGCTTGTCGGTGTTCAGGCCGCCGTGAAGGAAGGGGATTGCGCCGATTCCCAACTCGGAGCCCAGGTGCCGCGAAAGCATCTCGCCCATCGTCCGGTACTGCGTGAATATCAGCGCGCGATCGCCGTCGTCGACGATCTCGGCAATCATTTCCGTTGCGCGGTCGAGCTTTCCGGATCTTCCGTAGAGGTCATCCGTATCGCCGGTGACCTGCGCCGGATGATTGCATACCTGCTTGAGGGTGGTCAGCAGCGCAAGGATGTTGCCGCGCCGGGCAATTCCCGTACCCAAACCGGTGTCGAAAGCATCTGCAACTGCCGACCGATAGATGCGCGCCTGTTCCGACGTCAGAGTGCACGAGACGGTGGAGAATTGCTTGGGCGGAAGATCCTTGGCCACTGTGTCTTTGGTTCTGCGCAGAATGAACGGATCGATGACCGCGGCAAGCCTGGTCGCCGCGGTGGCCGATCGACCGGATTCGATCGGTACGGCAAAGCGTTGACGAAACCGTGCGCGAGTTCCGAGGACTTCAGGATTTGCGACGCGAAAGAGCGACCACAATTCTTCGAGGCGGTTCTCCACCGGCGTACCGGTCATCGCTACCTTGACGTCGGCCGACAACTGCATTGCGGCCTTCGCTGCCAGCGAAGAGGGGTTCTTGATCTGCTGTGCCTCGTCGAAGACCACTGAACTCCAATGGATCGGGGCCAATTGGTCTGCGTCGGAACGCAAGACGCTGTAGCTGGTCAGCACCGTGGTGCCGGCAGGGACACGAGTGGGAAGTGTGCGAGCAGTCCCGTGATGAACGTGTAGTGGCAGATGCGGAGCGAATCGCTCGATCTCGCGGCGCCAGTTTCCTATCACCGAGGTGGGACACACAACCAGGTGCGGACCGTCGTCGGCGCGGATCGCGATCATCGAAATCGCTTGCAGTGTCTTGCCCAAACCCATCTCGTCGGCGAGGATTCCACCGCCCGAACCCGACAGTGCAGTCAGCCAGGCAACTCCGTGCACTTGATACGGGCGCAATGTCGCCTGAATCTTTGCTCGGCGAAGACTCTCGATGGCCGCGCGCGCTTCCGTGATCAATTGCACCGTCGACCGGGCGCTTCTGATTCTCGTGTCGTCGCGCTCGATCGCGGCATGCGCTGCAGTCGGAATGTCATGTGCGCCGGTGTCGATGACGCGCTTCCATGCGAGCAACGACGGTCCGAGGTCGTCGCGACGTGCATCGAGGGTGTGCAAGGCGTCGATCGCGGTGGCGAGGTCGAGCAGTTGCGCTGCGACGTCGGTCGCTGTGATCGACTCGTCGACCGGGATCGCCAGCCGGCAGATGCCCGGCGATCCCGTCGGCATCCCCAGCGCAGACAGGCGCGCTGCCGGATCTGGGTCACCCCAGAACGCGAAGGACATGTGCTCGGGAATGTACGTAGCCTGCAGGCGCGTCGAGCATGGCTGATTCACGTTCGCCGATGCTAGCCGCGCCGGCTCAGGTATGCCAATGAAAATGTCGGGAAAACCTGCAGATCAGCTGTGGTTTTCCCGACATTGACGGATCCTGAAATTGTGCCTCTGTGCCGGATCAGCGGGCCGTGCGTGCGAACTCCATCGTTCGGCGAAGCAGTCCGGCGACAGCGTCCGCCTCCGTCAGGAAGCCGTCATGGCCGTCTCTGGACTTGAGAATCTCGAGGCCCGTGCACGTCGAAATGCCGTCCGCGATCTCCTCCTGCAAACGAAGGGGATACAGCCGATCCGAGTCGACGCCGCCCACGACGACCGGCGCCGTGATCGATGCCAACGCCGCCGCAACGCCGCCGCGTCCACGACCGATGTCGTGCCGGTTCATGGCCTCGGTCAGGAGGACGTACGTGCTCGGGTCGAAGCGGTCGACCAGCTTGTCTGCCTGATGTTCCAGGTAACTCTGGACGGCGTATCGTCCACCGTTCCAAGGATTTTCGTCGTTCTGAGCGGAGTTCTCGAAGCGCGCGTCCAGTTCGGACTCGGTGCGGTACGTCAGGTGCGCGATGCGACGGGCGATGCCGAGTCCGGCGCGAGGTACCCGCCCCGTTCCGTGGTAGTCACCGCCCTGCCAATCCGGATCGGAGACGATGGCAGCGATCTGCGTCGTCTGGGTGCCGATCTGATCTGCGGTGGCCCGTGAACCGGTTGCGAGAACCAACGCGGAGCGAATGCTGTCCGGGTAGGTAACTGCCCATTCGAGGGTGCGCATGCCGCCCATGGATCCGCCGACTACCGAGGCCAACTGGCCGATCCCGAGGAGATCGACGAGCTTCTTCTCCGCCGCGATCTGATCCCGGATGGAGATTTCCGGGAACCTGCTACCCCACGGCTTGCCGTCGTCGGCCAGTGAACTGGGACCGGTCGTGCCGCGACAACCGCCGAGGACATTGGTTGCGATGACGCACCATTCGCCGGTGTCGATCGGTTCGCCGGCGCCGACCATCCCGTTCCACCAACCGGGGGAGGGCTGATTTGCGGAGATCGGTCCGGTGACGTGTGAGTCTCCGGTCAGTGCGTGCTCGACGAGTACGACGTTGTCGCGGTTCGGGGACAGCTCACCCCACCGCTGAACGGCGAGCGAAACCGAGGGGAGTACCGCGCCGCTCTCGAGTTCCAGGGCGCCGATGTCGACGAACCCCACCTGGCCGTCGGGCGGGGGAAGGAGGTCGATCCTGGGCTCCAATTCGTTCACGGTCACGAGTTTGCCACCGCAGCCAGGCCGACGGTGATATCGGCGACGATGTCGTCGATTCCTTCGATACCGACCGCGAGGCGAACGAGTCCGGGTGTGACACCGGAGGCGAGCTGCTCTTCGGGGGTGAGCTGCGAGTGTGTCGTCGAGGCGGGGTGGATGACGAGTGAGCGAACGTCGCCGATGTTGGCGACGTGGCTGTGCAGCGTCAGAGCGTTGACGAACGTCTTGCCCGCATCGATACCTCCGGGCAGCTCGAAGGTGACGATGGCGCCGGTTCCCTTGGGCGTCAGCTGCTTTCCGCGTTCGAACCATGGCGAGGAGGGGAGTCCCGCGTAGGAAACGGAGGCCACCTCGCCGTGGCCGTCGAGGAATTCGGCGACCTTCTGTGCATTGGACACGTGACGCTCGATGCGCAGGCTCAAGGTTTCGATGCCCTGCGCGATGAGGAACGCGTTGAACGGCGCCACTGCGGAGCCGAGATCGCGCAGCAGTTGGACGCGCGCCTTGAGTGCAAACGCCGGCGCGCCGAGGTCTGCGAAGGTGACGCCGTGGTAGCTGGGATCAGGCGTCGTGAAGTTCGTGTGGCGACCCTGCGTCCAATCGAAGGTGCCGCCGTCGACGATCACGCCGGCGATCGCGGTGCCGTGTCCGCCAAGGTATTTGGTGGCCGAGTGAACGACGATGTCGGCGCCGTGTTCGAGTGGGCGGAGCAGGTACGGCGTCGCGACAGTGTTGTCCACGATCAACGGAAGACCGTTCTCGTGGGCCAGCGACGAGATGCCGGGCAGGTCGAGGATGTGGTTCTTCGGATTGGCGATCGTCTCGCCGTAGAACGCCTTCGTGTTCGGGCGAATGGCTTCGCGCCACTGCTCGAGATCGTCGGGATCCTCGACGAAGGTGACTTCGATGCCCAGCTTGCGGAGGGTGTAATGCAAGAGGTTGTACGTGCCGCCGTACAGGTACGGGCTCGAGACGATGTGGTCGCCCGCCTCGGCGATGTTGAGGATCGCGATGGTTTCGGCAGCCTGGCCCGAGGAGAGGAGGAGTGCGGCGACTCCGCCTTCGAGGGCGGCGATGCGCTGTTCGACGGCGTCCTGTGTGGGATTCATGATCCGCGTGTAGATGTTGCCCGGCTCGGCGAGGCCGAACAGTGCCGCAGCGTGATCGGTGCTGTCGAAGACGTAGCTGGTGGTCTGGTAGATCGGCAGAGCGCGCGCATTGGTGGCGGTGTCCGCTGTCTGCCCGGCGTGCACCTGCTTGGTCTCGAACGACCAGTTCGCGGTTGGATCAGAAGTTGCTGCGGCGTCGGCTGTGTTGTCGGTCATGATTTGTTCACTCCAGTGGTCTGACGGATAGATGTCGGACGGGGGCGAAGGATCGCCGCCCCGTGCTGGGGTCTATCTACAAGTGCGACACATACTGAGTTACCTCCGTGGGGCTCGGCCCGGTCTGGGGTCCGTCCCTGTCGGACCCGCGCTTGTCACCCGAATTGCGGTGGAACTGCGTGAGCAGATCCACGTCGGGAAACCTGGTCATCACCCGGGGCACCCCACCGCGGTTGGAGGGTTGCCGTCCAGCGAGCCGGGGCTTGACGCTGGCACTCATGACCAAGTCGGATTCTACCGGGAAGTGAGCGCAGTCCTGACGCGGGGCGAATTGTGAGCCGCAACCGCACGCGAGACAGAGCGACGCAGCCCACTAGCAGGCAAAAGTTACTCGCGAGTAGAGACCGATGGGTGGACCTGCCGGTTGCGGCCTCACGGGTTAGCAGTACGCTTGTCTTGTTTGGGACTCATCTCCCGAGATCAGTCCACACCGTCTAGGTTTGATAATCGAACCGTTCGCGGACCCACTCACAAAGTGTGACCGCAACCGTGTAACCAGGGAAACTTCCTAGGAGGACGCGAAGCACCCATGTCCAAAATCAAGGTTGAGGGCACCGTCGTCGAACTCGACGGCGATGAGATGACGCGCATTATCTGGCAGTTCATCAAAGACAAGTTGATCCATCCGTATCTCGATGTGAACCTCGAGTACTACGACCTCGGTATCGAGTACCGCGACGAGACCGACGACCAGGTCACCATCGACGCAGCGCACGCGATCCAGAAGCACGGCGTCGGCGTCAAATGCGCCACGATCACGCCGGACGAGGCACGTGTCGAGGAATTCGGTCTCAAGAAGATGTGGCGTTCCCCGAACGGAACGATCCGCAACATTCTCGGCGGCACGATCTTCCGCGCACCGATCATCATCTCCAACGTTCCGCGACTCGTTCCGGGCTGGACCAAGCCGATCATCATCGGCCGTCACGCATTCGGCGACCAGTACCGCGCCACAGACTTCAAGGTCCCCGGCCCCGGCAAGGTGATGATCACCTACACGCCTGAGGACGGCAGCGCACCGATCGAGCACGAACTGGTCAACTTCCCCGAAGAGGGCGGCGTCGTCCAGGGGCAGTACAACTTCACCACGTCCATCCGTGACTTCGCTCGCGCGTCGCTCACCTACGGACTGCAGCAGAACTACCCGGTGTACCTGTCCACCAAGAACACCATTCTCAAGGCGTACGACGGTGCCTTCAAGGACATCTTCCAGCACGTCTACGAGACCGAGTTCAAGGCTGAGTTCGATGCCGCAGGTCTGACCTACGAGCACCGCCTCATCGACGACATGGTCGCTTCCGCACTCAAGTGGGAGGGTGGATACGTCTGGGCATGCAAGAACTACGACGGCGACGTCCAGTCCGACACCGTGGCCCAGGGCTTCGGCTCGCTCGGCCTCATGACGTCGGTTCTGCTGACACCGGACGGAAGGACCTGTGAGGCAGAGGCTGCTCACGGCACCGTGACGCGTCACTACCGTCAGCACCAGCAGGGCAAGCCCACCTCGACCAACCCGATCGCGTCCATCTTCGCGTGGACCCGCGGACTCGAGCATCGTGGCAAGCTCGACAGCACCCCTGAGGTCATCGGCTTCGCGCAGGCGCTCGAAGACGTTGTCATCAAGACCGTCGAAAGCGGCCAGATGACCAAGGACCTCTCGATGCTGGTCGGCGGCGATCAGGGCTACCTGACCACCGAGGAGTTCCTCGGCGCACTCGACGTGAACCTGCAGAAGGCCATGGCCGCGAAGTAGATTCACTGTTTCACCTTCTGATGGGACGTCCGGGAAACCGGGCGTCCCATTTGTGTTCGCGGTCTCACGTGAGTGAACTCACCCGCTCTCACTTGGAAGTTCAACCAGGTGTGAGACCACAATTGATCAGTGACTTCGTCTACCCTCTCCCGTTCTGACACCTCGACACCCGGGGTTCGTTCCGCCAGAGGTCCAGCGATGCTCGCTCTTGCCCTCGGCGGTTTCGGTATCGGCACAACCGAGTTCGTCGCCATGGGATTGCTCCCGGAAATGGCATCCGGGCTCGGCGTCTCGGAACCCATCGCGGGTCACGTGATCTCGGCGTACGCGCTCGGGGTTGTCGTCGGTGCTCCGCTGATCGCTGCTCTCACCGCACGGGTACCGCGCCGCACCCTGTTGATCGCACTCATGGTCGCATTCACCGTCGGCAATGCCGCTTCGGTCTTTGCGCCCTCGTACACGACGCTGATGATGGCTCGATTCGTCGCCGGATTGCCGCACGGCGCGTACTTCGGAGTCGCCGCACTGGTCGCCGCTCATTTGGCCGAACCAGGTAAACGCGCGAAGGCCGTGGCGATGGTGATGATGGGTCTGTCCGTGGCCAATGTGATCGGGGTGCCGGTCGCGGCCTGGATCGGCCAGGCACTCGGCTGGCGCAGCGCCTTCGCCTTGGTCGCCGTGATCGGGGTGGCAACCGTTGCTTCGCTGTTCGTCTGGATTCCGCGGTTGGACGGTATGCCGGTGACGAATCCGATCACCGAACTCGGGGCGCTGGGCCGCGTTCAGGTGTGGATGACCCTGATCGTGGGAATGGTCGGATTCGGCGGGATGTTTGCCGTCTACACCTACATCAGTACGACGCTCACCGACGTGTCCGGTCTCGGTGCTTCGTTCATTCCTCTGGCGCTCATGCTGTACGGACTGGGCATGGTGGCCGGCAACTTCGTCGGTGGATACCTCGCGGATCGCGCACTGATGAAGGGTTTGTTCCTGTCGATGGGATCCCTCGTGGTGATCCTCGCGGTCTTCGTGATCGCTGTACGCAATCCGTACACGGCGCTTGTCTTCGTCTTCCTCATCGGGCTTGCCGGGTCCTCGATGGTTCCTGGCCTTCAAACACGGTTGATGGATGTCGCCGAGGACGCTCAGACCTTGGCTGCGTCTCTCAATCACGCCGCGCTGAACATCGCCAATGCCTTCGGAGCGTGGATCGGCGGCGTCGTGATCGCTGCCGGTTACGGGTACACCGCACCGGCAGCGGTTGGGTCGTTGCTGGCCGTCGCGGGTCTCGTCGTGCTGGCGGTTGCGGTGATTCTGCAGCGTAGGGCCGTGCGCTGACCTGGGCGCCCATCCGCGTCGGTGGAATCGGCTACGGTGCTTGCCGTGCCACAAACTGCTGACTCCCACATTCTTGCGCCCCACACCATCACGTCCGTGAACGTCAACGGCGTTCGAGCAGCTGCCCGCAAGGGCATGCTCGACTGGCTGGAGAAGACGTCGGCGGATTTCATCTGCCTTCAGGAAACGCGTGCGTCGGACGATCAGCTTCGCGAGACTCTCGAACCAGCGCTCGGCAACGGATGGTTCCTCGTCTCCGCCGAGCCGTCCGCGAAGGGACGCAACGGAGTCGCTGTGCTTTCACGCACGGAACCTGACGCGGTGCGGATCGGTCACGGCGACGACGAGTTTCTCGACGCCGGTCGATACATCGAAGCCGACTTCGCGGATCTGACCGTCGCGAGCCTGTACCTGCCCTCCGGTGAGGCGCTCACGCCGAAGCAGGAGGAGAAGGAGCGGTTCATGGCGTCCTTCGCAGTGCACCTCGCCTCCACCGCTGCGGCGGCCGAGGCTGCCGATCGTCACGTGGTGGTCAGCGGCGATTGGAACATCGCGCACACCGAACTCGACCTCAAGAACTGGAAGACCAACAAGAAGTCTTCGGGATTCCTCCCCGAGGAGCGCGCCTGGATGGATCTGCTGTTCGCCGAAGATTCCGCGTGGGTCGATGTCTTCCGCACCCTCCATCCGGGTGTCGACGGTCCGTACTCGTGGTGGTCGTACCGCGGCAAGGCATTCGACAACGATTCGGGTTGGCGTATCGACTACCAGGTTGCCACCCGCGGATACGCCGAGCGGGCCAAGGTTGCCATCGTGGAACGCGCTGAGTCCTACGACCTCCGTTGGTCGGATCACGCGCCTGTCACCGTCTCGTACCGGTAGGAGCGCTCGTGCCTGAAGGACTGAAAATGCCGAGCGCAAAGACGCGCAACGCCATCATCACCGTCGTGGTGGCGGTGGTGGCGCTCGTACTGGCGGTAACCCTTTCTTCACGTGACTCCGACAGTTCGGCGTCGTCGGTTGCGAAGTCCTCGAGTGCCCAGTCCTCGACTGTTCAAGCCAAGCCGGGTGCTACCACCAAGGCCGCGCCGTCGAGTTCCGTGCCCTCGAGCTCCGCGCCCTCCAGCTCCGCCGTCAAGACAACGCAGCAGACGAACAGCGATGCGCCGACGCGCGTTCTCGCCACGCTCGTGGAGATCGACGCCGGGCGGTGGCCGGATTCCGCCAATGCGCCGGGCACCAAGGGCGGCATCACCTTCCGCAACAGCGAAGGGCGTCTGCCCGCTGTCGGTACCGGTGGCGGACGTGTCGTCTATCAGGAATGGGACGTCAACGCGAAGAAAAACGGCCAAGGTCGTGATGCCGAGCGAATCGTCACCGGTAACGACGGTTCGGCGTGGTACACCCTCGATCACTACGACACGTTTGTGAGGATTCGCTGATGTCGGACTCGTCTACGGTCAGCGTGGCGCAGTGGCTGGATCCGTCTTCGGATGTGGCTTCGGTGGCCCTGCAGAGCGACCCGGCCGTCGCAGATGATCTTGCACGTGAACTCCGTGGCGAGAATTTTGTCGTTCGGGTGGTTCGCGGCGAGAACATGCGAACAACGGCGCAGGTCTTCGACGAGTTCGCGGCAGCCTTCCAGTTTCCGTCCCACTTCGGGCGCAACAAAGACGCTTTCGACGATGTCATGCGCGATCTCGACGACGTACTCGGACTCGGCGCCGGATATGTAGTTGTGATCCGAGGTGCGGGTTCTCTACTGTCCGAGCAACAGGATCAGTTGGAGTGGTTCCGCGAAACGATGGACTTCTACACCGAAGAATGGGAACCCGTCGTTTTCCGGACCGTCTACCAGTTCGGTGCGGAGGACCTCACCACCCACGGTGAAGACCTCGTCGAACTCGACTACCCGGGCACCACGCCACTGCACTGATTTCCACTCGTGAAAAGATCGGAACCATGTCGACCCCTGCAGAACAGAAGCCCACCGCAAAGCCTCGCGTGCTTTCCGGAATCCAGCCGACGTCGGATTCTTTCCACCTCGGCAACTACCTGGGTGCGCTGCAGCAGTGGGTTCCGTTGCAGGACGATTTCGACGCTTTCTACTTCATTCCGGATCTTCATGCCATCACGGTGACGCAGGACCCGAAGGAATTGCGTCGTCGCACCAAGGTTGCGGTGGCTCAGCTCCTTGCGGTGGGGATCGATCCGGATCGGGCGACGCTGTTCGTACAGAGTCAGGTTCCCGAGCACGCACAGTTGGCGTGGGTCCTGAACTGCATCACCGGTTTCGGTGAAGCCAGCCGTATGACGCAGTTCAAGGACAAGTCCGCCAAGCAAGGCAGCGACAACGCCAGTGTCGGTTTGTTCACGTATCCGGTTCTGATGGCCGCGGACATCCTTCTGTACCGCCCGCAGCGAGTTCCGGTGGGTGAGGATCAGCGTCAGCACCTCGAACTCGCACGCGATCTGGCCGGCCGGTTCAACACCCGCTACGGCAAGGCGTTCGTTGTTCCCGAGCCGCAGATCATCAAGGGCACGGCAAAGATCTACGACCTGCAGGATCCGACCGCCAAGATGAGCAAGTCCGCCGCCAGTGCGGCCGGACTGATCAATCTGCTCGACGATCCGAAGGTGTCGGCAAAGAAGATCAAGTCGGCCGTCACCGACAACGAGCGCGAGATTCGTTTCGACCCGCAGGCCAAGCCGGGCGTCAGCAACCTGCTCACCATTCAGTCGGCTCTCTCGGGAGTACCGATCGAGACTCTGGTGGCCGGTTACGAGGGCAAGGGGTACGGCGACCTCAAGACCGATACCGCTGATGTGCTGACCGAGTTCGTCACCCCACTCAAGGCGAAGGTCGACGGTTACCTTGCCGACGAGGCAGAGCTGGATCGCATCATCGCGGCTGGAGCGCACCGCGCCCGTGAGGTGTCTTCACGCACTCTCGCCGCTGTCTATGACAAGGTCGGATTCCTGGCACCGAAGGGCTGACTTACGCGAATTCGGACTCACGACGCCTGACCGAACATGAGGGGGACGGCAATGGCTGACACGGACGACGACGCACCGAGCTTTCTCGAGAAGCAACGAGCAGCGCGACCCTGGCTCGATCATCTGGTTCGCGCCGCAGGACGTTTCCAAGAGCAAAAGGGCGATTACTACGCTGCGGGAATCACGTACTTCAGTGTTCTCGCATTGATTCCGATCATGATGGTCGCGTTTGCAGTGGCCGGTTTCGTATTGGCCGGGCATCCCGAGTACCTGGAGTCGATTCAGGAGCAGATCACCAAGAGCATTCCGGGCAGCTTGGGTGACACCATCAACACGCTGATCGATTCGGCTATCGACTCGCGCGCGAGCGTCGGAATCTTCGGTCTCCTGGGTGCCGCGTACGCGGGTCTCGGTTGGATGGCAAATGTTCGCGACGCGCTGACGGCGATGTGGGAGAGCAAGCGCGAGCCGAAGGGTTTCGTTCGTACCAAACTCGGTGATGCAGGGGCCCTCATCGGTCTGGCTCTCGCCATGGTCGTCTCACTGGGAATGTCGGCGCTGAGCAGCGGGCCGGTTGCGACTCAGATCGTGAAATGGCTCAACCTCGAGAACATCACCGGTGTCGGCGTGGGGCTCAGAGTCGTTTCACTGTTGCTCTCACTCCTGGCGACGTGGGCGGTGTTCCTGTGGGTGATTGCCCGGCTACCGCGCGAGCCTGTCACGCTGCGCAGCGCCGCGCAGGCAGCGCTTATCGCCGCGGTCGTGTTCGAAATCTTCAAGCAGGTAGGTGCGATCTACCTCGCGGCCGTCACCAGTGGCCCGGCGGGCGTGGCATTCGGCCCGATCATCGGTTTGCTCGTGTTCGTGTTCACGGCGTCGAGGATGCTGCTGTTCTGCACGGCGTGGGCGGCGACGACAAAGGAAAGTATGGCTCTGGCCTTCGTTCCGCCGCCGGATCCGGCCGTGATCTCGCCGCGAATCGTTGTCAGTGACGGAGCTTCACCGTCTCGCGTGGCTGCGTTGATCGCCACGGGTGCGGTTGCCGGCCTGGGTCTTTCGGGCTTCATGCGCCGTCGGCCGCGCTAGCGCCTTCGACGGTTCAGAGCAACGGCTCCCGCCACCAGTGCGATCACCACAACTCCGCCGACAGCACCGATGAGGATGCGGTCAGTGGTGTCCGACTCGGTGTCGGTAGCGGTGGGTGCTGCCGAGATCGAGCCGGGTGCAGCGGCAGACGGTGTGCGAGTGACGTCGGGCGTGGCATCGTCGGTCGATCGGTCCGTCAACGAGCCGACGGTTGTGCTCGCGGGGAGTGCATATCCGTAGTCGAGTAGACGGGCAGCCTGCTCCCACGGACGGATCGGCTTGGCTTCGCCGCCCATCAATGTCACCAGTAGTTTCCGGCCGTTGCGCTCCGCAGCACCGACGTACGTGTGGCGGGCGTCGTCGGTGAAGCCGGTCTTGCCGCCCAATGCGCCGTCGTAGTTGTAGAGCAACTGATTGTCGTTCGCGAGAGTGAATCCGGGGCGGTCCTGATCGTCAGGAATCGTCGGATCTTTGGGGAAGCCGGGAAACTCGACGGTTTCGGTATGGATCAGTCCGGCAAACGTCGGATTCTGGAGGGCTGTATGGAAGATTACGGCCAGGTCGTACGGCGAGCTGCTCATTCCCGGGCCGTCGAGTCCGGATGGAGTTGCCGTGCGGGTGTCGAGGGCGCCGAGTTCGGCCGCGAGCGCGTTCATTTTCGACACGGCTGCAGCGTCACCGCCGAGTTGGCGGGCAAGAGCGTGCGCGGCATCGTTTCCCGATGCCATGACCAGACCCTGCATCAGTTGCCGGTTGGTGTACTTGCCGCCCTTGCCGATGCCGACAGCGCTACCTTCAGCGTCCGCGTCTTCGGCAGTTGCGGTGATTTCGGTGTCGAGATCGAGTTCGTCGAGCGCGACGAGAGCCAACAGCATCTTGATGGTGCTGGCCGGTCGGTAGCGACCGTGCGGATCTTTCGCGGCGAGGACCTCACCGGTTTCGGCGTCCGCGAGTACCCATCCGGATGCCGCGATGTCGGCAGGGAGCGGGGGAGCGCCGTCAGGAAGTACGACGCCACACTCGCCGAGCTTGTCTCCACCGACGGGGCTTTCCGGAATCGGGACAGCAGTCGGGGCCGTGGATCCGGGCGCGGGTGCTTCGGAGAGATCGATCGCCGGCGCCGGGCTACTCGTGAACGGGCAGCTGTCGGTGTTGGGTGTTGTGAACGGTGCCTCGGTGGTGGTGGTGGGCGGCGGCGGGGCCGGTTGGGCGCCGGCCACTCCCGAGGTCCCTACGACACCGGTAAACGCAATGCTCCCTGAGAGCACTGTTCCGGCCACTGCCACTGCACACTTTCGACGCCACATCATCGATATACGAGGGTATGCGAACGTGAGGGAACGTCCGAATCGCCACGCAAGCAGAGGGATCGAAAACAGGCGATTCGGTTTGTACATCGGTCATAGTGGACGGATGAACCTCACAGTCATACGCGGACGCCTGACGCTCGCCGCAATGACACTCATCGGAACGTCAGCCGCCGTCGTGGGATGTTCCGGCGATTCGGAACCGTCGGCCGAGAGCCAAATCTCTGCCGTGGTCGGTCAGAGTTTCGAATTCATGGCCGAAAGGGACTGGGAGGCAGTGGACAGCACTCAATGCAGTTCGATGCGCAGCGAGAGCCCCCGGGCCGAAGAGTCGCCGTTCGACGACACGCTTGCGAGTCTGAGGTTGGACGGAGTGGAGAACATCGTCGTGAACGGGGATTCGGCAACAGCCAACACTCGCCATTACAGCACCGAGGATCCGTCCGAGATGATGCGCGAGGACATCACGTTGATCAAGGAGAACGGCGCCTGGGTTGTGTGCTGACGTCCTTATGTGGTGACAATCGAAGATCGCCGCCGATGAGTTCCACCACCACGCAGAGTCTGTAACAGTGGGGTAGTCGACTACTCGAATGGCGCACACGCACTGACGACAGGGGATCGGTATGGGCAAGATCGTGGTGACAGAATTCGTGTCTTTGGACATGGTCATGGAAGCGCCCGGTGGCGAACCGGGTTATGCGCACACTGGATGGGTCTTTCCGTACCAGGAGGGCGATCAGATGAAGTTCAAACTCGACGAAACCCTCGCCGCGGACGTGCTTCTACTCGGTCGACGGACCTACGAGAGCTTCGCCGGTGCCTGGCCTGAGCGCGAAGACGACCAAGGCTTTGCGGACAAGATGAACGAGATGCCCAAGTACGTCGTCACGAGTTCGACGGAGCCGCTCGAATGGAACAACTCGACGGCGCTCGACGGTCCCATCGAGGAATCCGTTCCGAAGTTGAAGGAACAGATCGACGGCGAAATCCTGGTCGCGGGAAGTCGGACGCTCGTCCACGCGTTGTTGCTGGCCGGTCTGGTCGACGAGCTGCGACTGATGGTCTTCCCGGTCATTCTCGGGTCCGGCGGGAGAGTGTTCCCCGAATCGGCCGACAAGATCGACCTCGAGTTGAAGGACGATCGTCGGTACGAATCCGGAGTTCAGGTGCTGACGTACCACCCCACGGTCGCGTAGACCTCTCGAAAACATCTGTGGCCGAGCCTCTTCGAGAGTCTCGGCCACAGATGTCTTGCGGCTAACTGTTTTCGGGGAAGCCGAGGTTGATGCCGCCGTGGCTGGGGTCGAGCCAGCGACTGGTGACGGCTTTACCTCGCGTGAAGAAATGAACACCTTCTGTCCCGTGAGCGTGGGTGTCACCGAAGAGGCTGTTCTTCCAGCCGCCGAAGCTGTAGTAGGCCATGGGAACCGGGATGGGGACGTTGATGCCGATCATGCCGACCTCCACCTCGTTCTGGAAGCGTCGGGCAGCGCCGCCGTCGTTGGTGAAGATGGCGGTGCCGTTTCCGTACGGGTTGTTGTTGATCACC